>JAFLBZ010000005.1 GCA_017303715.1 Rhodothermia bacterium
AGGTGATGTAATCCGTATGCACAATGGAATGACGGTTGAGGTGCTGAATACGGACGCCGAAGGGCGTATGATTTTGGCCGATGCCTTAAGTTGGGCACAACAATATGCGCCTGAATTGGTCATTGATATTGCTACCCTTACGGGCGCACAAGTGGTTGCCTTGGGTAATTTTGTGGCAGGTGTCATGACCAATGAGGATGAAAATGCGGGCGAGCGCCTAAAAAACGTACAAGAAGCGGGTTTTCGTTCGGGTGATTGGGTACACCCACTCCCAATGTTCGAGGAATACAAGGATTTACTGAAAAGCCAAGTAGCTGATGTGAAAAATATTGGCGGCCCTGCGGCGGGAACCATTACCGCTGGAAAGTTCTTGGAGCATTTTACAGCCTATCCTTGGGTGCATGTAGATATTGCCGGGCCAGCGTGGAATGGTTCGGGGCGGCATTATCAACCCGCAGGTGGTACTGGATTTGGCGTTAAACTCTTGGTCGAATTTCTACGAATGCGGGTAGAAAACGCTCTTAACACCAAGGAGGATGTTTAAGAAGTTTCCTTCTCGTAACCCAATGGCGCTATGCTGCGGCATCCTTTGAAACTGATTGACCCCAAAACGTGTGTCCAAATGCGAAAATTCTTTCGATTAAGTCAACTTCTTTTACTGCCGATCGTTGTGGTGGCGCAGCAACCAAACCGTGCGGCTTTGCTCGTGTCAAGCAATAGCCAGATTTTTAATGAAGCCATCGTTTATCCTACCGAAAACAAAACAGGTTTGGCCATTTTCTTTCGCTTGCCCTACGACCGCTTGGTCTTTTCCCGCAACCGAGAAGGGGAAGGAAGTGATTCTTTTGTGGCGGAAGTTAAGGTAACGATCGAGTTGTACAAAGATGGACGAAGGATTACAGACCAAAATTGGAATGTCCGTAAATTCGCGGCTTCTTTCGAAGAAACCAAGAACAAACAAAAAGACCTAACAGGAGTGGTGCATTTTCAGTCTGATCCCGGAGTCTATGCGTGGCGGATGACGCTGAATGAACAACCCGGAATGTGGCGCTCCATCCAACTGCCAAATTTTTCGCAGGAAAACCAGATCGGGAGGCCTTTTGTCCTCACGAACACGACCGCAAACGCATTGATGGTGCAAAATCTAGCTGGAAATGTTGCCTTTGGGGCAGATGGCTTGATGGCTGCATTTGTAAATGCGGAAGCAGTAAAATGGCATTTGCTTAAAATTCCTGACCGAGAAGTTCAGAAAATGCAGGAAAGAACGGCGCGTGAACAACAAATGGGACGCGAAAGAGCCGGAGGACGATTAGGCATCCCCAACATTCAAGAAAGGGATAATCCTGAAAACATAAAACCCATCCCCGACCGTGCCGATATACCAATCCCAGAAAATGCGGTGGAAGTCGCTAAGGGCGATGTCACCAAATGGCTAAATATCGGTAAAATTAGCCCCAATGAAACTGGATTGGGGACGGAAAAAGGCGACCATAAGCTTGCGCTAATCCCGCTGGAAACCCAGTTCTTGGAAGATGGGCACTATGCAATCGTTTTAGAAGCGGGTGACAAAAAGCGCCATTATCTCTTTTCAACCCTCTGGCGTGATATGCCTATGTCTTTGTTAAATTTGGATATGGCTATAGAGAGTATGAAGTTTATTGTGGAGAAAGATGAGCTAAGACAACTGCGCAAAGGGAAAGCCAATGAGCGTGCGGAGCGGTTCAGGGCGTGGTGGAAAGCCAAAGACCCCACCCCCAATACCCCTTTTAACGAATTAATGGCCGAGTATTTTGCGCGTGTAGATTATGCGGCAATGGCCTTCCAAACCGGTACTCGCGGTATGGATGGTCTGCTCACCGACCGTGCACGGATTTACATTACACAAGGCGCTCCCGAAAAAACCTCGCGCCTTTTGCCCGATAGTGGTGGGGTTCGTGAAATTTGGGAATACCAAAGTGGTCAAAAATTTGTTTTTGAAGCAGCCTCTAGTCTCGACCCATTTGTCTTAGTAAAGTAATTTACCCCGCTAAAAATCACCAGCAACTGCCGGACTTTACCAAATTTCCGGCTTTTCTGTAAGGTATCACCCCGAAAATATTATAACTGTCAATCTGCGATGAACGATAATAAAATTATGCTTGCCCTCTCTGCTGGAGACCCAAACGGGATTGGGCCTGAAGTAATGCTTAAAGCTTTGGCTACGCTTAATTTGAAGGAAGTAGATGTGGTTGTGCTTGGCCACAAAGCGATTTTGGAAGCACATGCACAACATTTTTCCTTACCTATGCCCGCCAAAGTATATAATTTGCCTTCGGTAGTACCTTTTATAGAGTGGGGAAAAATTAGCAAATCGGCGGGTGAATTAAGTATGAAAGCAGTTGAAATGGCGGTGGATTGGTGTATTTCAGGAAGGGCAGATGCGATGGTAACAGCGCCCATCTCGAAAGAGGCCATTGGATTGGCAGGCTATACCATTCCGGGTCACACTGAGTTTATAGCCGATAGAATTGGTGCAAAAGACTTGACAATGATGCTCGTGTGCGATGAATTGCGTATAGGCTTGGTCACAACACACATCCCCATCGCTGAGGTGGCAAAACAGGTACAACCAAAGGCTATTTTAGACAAAGTCAGAATCATTCACCACAGCCTCATCAATGACTTCGGCATCTCGTCTCCTCGCATTGCCGTACTTGGCCTCAATCCTCATGCTGGCGATGGAGGCATGATTGGGCAGGAAGAAGAAACCATCATTCGTCCAGCGCTTTTAGAGGCACGGCGACAAGGTTTTAACGTCTCCGATCCATACGCAGCCGATGGATTTTTTGCTACACGACGTTGGAAAGATTACGATGCCGTTTTGGCCATGTATCACGACCAAGGATTAATCCCCTTTAAAACCATTGCTTTTGAACGTGGGGTCAATTTTACGGCCGGATTGCCCCTTATTCGTACTTCACCAGATCATGGTACGGCTTTTAATATTGCAGGACATGGTATTGCAAGCCCCGAAAGTATGAAAGATGCAATTATATTGGCTATAAATTTGGTAAAAAAAAGACGAGTATTTGCCTCCAAGAATTACAATATTTGAACATAATATTTTTTATTTAGTGTGTTTATTTTTTTAAAAATCGTTTTATTAATTTAATTTAACCTAAAATGCCGATTGCAATTTTCGTAAAATTAATCATATAAAGTAATCGCTATACTGTTTGATAAAAATCTGTTTTGGAGATGATGCCCTGATGTCATAGGGGCGCTTATGTGCTTTTCATTCATAAATTTGAATTTTACCAGTTATTTATCTGTATCTTTCAGAAGACAAAGTATGCCGTGATAAAAATGCTTCTGCCCAAAAATATCCTTTGCATAAACCATTAATAAACAAGCATATGCGTCGTTTCTTAAACGTACTTATTGCCATGTTATGGCCCTCACTGATTGTGAATGGTCAAACTTTTGATTATACTTTTTCCTCAAAACCCGTTCCTGCATTTGAGTCTTTTAACCTGAAACGGGTAGAGACAGGAGAAGATGCAGGCCGGATGGTCACTTTTATTCCCGCGATTTTTCCAGACAATGAGGGAGGGGTAATTCAGTTTTTAGATATCGAGATCAATCCTGATTCCGTTGTGAATATGCTCACCATTTCTAAAGGTAAAAAAGTACTTAGCCAGTTTATTTTGTCCGAATTTAGCCCAAACTATCCGGAAAATGTTGAAATGGCTGATCTGAATAAAGATGGCCGAAAAGACTTGGTTTTATCATTTGAAACTGGTGGTAATGGCTTGGCAAGCAATTGGCGTTGGGTATTTATTTTATTCCAGCGAGAAGATTTAGGTTTTGACCTTCACCGTTTTACCAATATGCTTCCCAACGAATCCTATGGCCTTTTTCGGGATTTTGATGAGGATGGCTACTTTGAATTGGTTGTGGGTAATCACACCAATGTTACTGAAAAGGGTTCTCTGAATAACCACTCGTATTGGTTTTTTAATGTTTTTGGATGGTCGAATGAAAAGCCAATTAATATAAACGAAAAATGGGGTTTCCCTTTGGTTTATCGTCATTTGGAGACCATTAACCGAAAGCCCGATTCCCAAATCTCGGATGTGCAAAAAAAACAATATTTTTCCTTAGACCATTTGCCTGAATATGCTTTTTCTAAAGGAGATATTGTATTTCCTTCTTTGCTCAATGAAGCCTTTCGTGCAGAGGACTACCGTCCGGGTGAACAAGTAAAAGAATCAAACCGCCCAACATCAAATAAACCTATAAGAGACAGAAATTTAATCTTTTATATGATTGGTGGGACGGGTTTTTTTATTTTTTTCTCCCTATGGCTGCTCTGGCTAAAAGGGCGGTGGAAAAACAAAAATTGAACAATTGGGCGTAGATTGTAAATATCAAAAAAATGATCCATAAAGGAACTGTGCGGCTTATGAATGCCGTTTTTTATGCCCACCATGGTGTAATGCAAGAGGAGCATCGGATTGGTGGACGATACGAGGTGGATGTAATCATGCGGTTGGACTTCAAGCAAGCTGCTGAGCGAGATGAACTTAACGCGACCGTAGATTATGGAGCTGTTTATGAAGTGATCCGTACATTGGTTACGACCAATAAGTTTTACTTAATCGAGCGGCTTGCCTATTTGATTGGAGAAGCCATAATGCAACAATTTACCATAGTCCAATCCGCCGAAGTGACCGTGCGCAAAGTCAATCCTCCTGTAGGCGGTACATGCGACAAAGCGGAAGCCGTTTTTGAAATTTTTAGATGAGGTGATGGAAAACAAGGCTTGGTTCCCCGCTTATATTGGTGTTGGCTCCAATTTGGGCAAAAGAATTGCATACCTGCAAAATGCACTTAATGCCTTCGGAGAATGCCCAGAAATTGGGGACGTAGTTGCCTCACCTGTATATCAGACCAAGGCGCACACCTTAGAAGATACCACCCAGCCGGACTATTTCAACGCTGTTTTTTATATACAAACCTCGTTTAAGCCTGCTGAATTACTTGCGTTCTGTTTGGCATTAGAATTGGAAAATGACCGCGTTCGTTCCAAAAAATGGGCGTCAAGAACCTTAGACCTTGATGTCCTTTTACACGGAGATACGCAATCCAATGACAAAAACCTTATACTGCCACACCCAAGGATGGCAGAACGGAGATTCGTTTTAAAACCATTAAACGACCTTGCACCTGCGTTACTTCTACCCTTACCTTTTAACAAAACCGTAGCCCAACTTCTGGCGGAGTGCCCAGACGAAACTCTGCCCCAAGTCCTGCCTTTTCGCTTGAACCCAATAGGTAAAAATCTTTAATATGCCCATAATGCCATTGCAAATACCGGAAAATTTGCGTTATATCGCCATCGAAGGCGTCATAGGAGTCGGAAAAACCACCTTGGCCAATTTTATCACCCAACAATTTGGGGCAAAAATGGTGCTGGAACAGTTCGAGGAAAACCCCTTTTTAGAACGGTTTTATGGCGATCGTTCCCGATGGGGATTTCATACACAACTCAACTTCTTGGCCAGTCGGTTTAGACAACAGAAAGCCTTGGAAAACCGCGATCTCTTCCAACAAGTTGTGGTGAGTGATTATATCTTCGACAAAGACAGAATTTTCGCCCATGTAAATCTTAACGGCGATGAGTTACAACTGTACGAGTCCTTATATGGCATCATGGAACAATCGGTGGCGGTTCCGGA
The DNA here is from genome assembly GCA_017303715.1 of Rhodothermia bacterium. GTDB lineage: Bacteria > Bacteroidota > Rhodothermia > Rhodothermales > UBA2364 > UBA2364. The sequence goes on from JAFLBZ010000005.1 coordinate 5,721, forward strand.
TTTGGTGGTCTATCTGCAATCCACGAACGAACGCTTGCTTCACAACATCGCGCTCCGAGGTCGCTCGTATGAACAAGCAATTGAACCAGCATACATCGCAGCACTAAACGAAGCCTATAACCGTTATTTCTATCATTTTACGAAGTGTCCTTTGCTTGTGGTCAGTGCTACACGACTCGATTTTGTGAAGTACCCACATCATTTAGAGGAACTTATACGGCAAATTGTATTTGAACACCATACTGGAACCCGCTTTTTTAATCCCAACTTAGAAGCTGAACCTTCCTTGTTCTGACTCAGTTTGACCATGTTTAAGTATCTTATTTTCCTGATAATTCTCTGGTTTGTGTATAAAACTGTGCGCAATTTGGTTCGCGTTATTTTTATTCCCACTTCAAGACCAAAAGCACCTTCTTTCCAAGAACACCACTCTAATCTTGGCGAAACCATCATTGAGTCCAAAACAAGCCACCAAGCTTCCCGCTTTCAAGGAATAGAAGACGCAAAATGGAAGGAAATTGACTAACGCCCATTTTCCATTCTCAATTCTCCATTCCGTATAAGACGAGAGTCGTACATTGCTTAAATTAATAAACTAAAAGAATACAAGATCAAATGCGTGTACGATTCGCCCCCAGTCCGACTGGGTATTTACACATTGGCGGGCTACGGACGGCCCTCTACAACTTCCTCATGGCCAAGCGTTACAACGGCCAATTTCTGCTCCGTATAGAAGACACAGACCAAGCGCGGTTCGTCCCTGAAGCGGAAGCCGACATCATGACCTCGCTCCGTTGGGCAGGCTTAGACTACGACGAGGGACCCGATAAAGATGGCAGCAATGGTCCATATTATCAATCGAAGCGGACGGCAGTTTACCAGAAAATGGTACAAAAACTCTTGGAAAATGGTCATGCGTATTATGCTTTCGATACGCCGGCGGCCTTGGAAGACATGCGCGAACGCCTCAAAACTCCTGAAAATCCACAGCCCAAGTACGATGCCGCTACCCGTTTACATATGCAAAACAGCTTCACCATGACCAAAGAAGCAGTTGCGGAAGCCATTACGTCTGGAATACCTTATGTGATCCGTATGGCGTTACCGGCGCACACCACTGTTCATTTCCACGACCAAGTGCGGGGCGAGGTGGAAATCAGTACCGACCAACTGGATGATCAAGTATTGATGAAGTCGGATGGATTACCTACCTACCATTTGGCGAATGTGGTGGACGACCACTTGATGGGCATCACGCATGTTATTCGAGGAGAAGAATGGCTGCCTTCTACACCGAAGCATCTTTTGCTCTACCATTTTTTTGGTTGGAAAGCGCCAGAATTTGCACATTTACCCTTAATTTTGAGTCCAAGCGGTGGCAAACTATCCAAACGCAAAGCCGAGGAAGCGGGCATTCCGGTCTCGGTAAAAGAATACATCCAGGCAGGATATGAACCGGATGCGCTCCTCAACTTCTTGGCACTTTTGGGGTGGAATCCGGGAACCGATCAGGAAATTTTTTCCGTATCCGAGTTGGCTGAAGTGTTTTCTGTAGCCCGTATTGGACAATCTGGCGTACAATTTAGCATGGATAAGCTCAAGTGGTACAATGCACACTATCTGCGGATGCGGAGTGTTGCGGAATTGGCAGAACGGATCCGCCCGTTTGCACTTGCCGCCGGACACGACCTAAGCGAATCGTCGCTACAGGTCATCGCACGAATGATGCAAGAGCGCATCCATTTTGCATCTGAGGCCATTACCCACGCCCCGTTCTTGTTCGAGGAGCCGCAACAATACGAGGCAAAGCCCTTGAAAAAAGCGTGGAAAACTGCCACCGCCGATCTGCTGACTGCATTTGTACAGGAACTACAAGCCCAAAACGACTTTACGGCAGAACGTCTCCATGATAGCTTACAGCAGTTTGCCGAGCAACAGAAAATCGGCTTGGGAGCCATAATGTTACCCGTTCGATTGGCATTGACGGGAATGGGAGGCGGTCCGAATTTGTTTGAAATCATGGCGTTTATCGGTAAAGAGGCGGCCATCAGTCGAATCGAAATTGCTGTCCAAAAAATGCCAGAACAATTAGCCACTTCGGGATAGATTTGGGATTTGATTGGCACTTTTTTTGTTTGTACATTCATCTTTTAGTCTCTCATTTAAACAAACAATACCATGAAAAAAATTTTGTATCTGTTCCCTATGCTCATGCTAACATTTTTGGTGCAAAGTGCATTGGCCCAAAGTCCGGTTGGCAAATGGCGTACCATAGACGATGAAGAACAAGGAAAAGAAAAATCTATCGTTAAGCTATACGAAAAAGAAGGCGTCATCTATGGTGTCGTCGAAAAGTTGACAGACCCTAAAGCCAAGCGGGTTTGTGATTCGTGTTCAGGCGAGAAAAAGAACAAGCCCATCGAAGGGATGCAAATTTTGTGGGGGCTGAAAAAAACGGGGAAAGATTGGGGTGATGGCTATATTCTTGACCCTAAAAATGGGAAGGTTTATAAGGCCAAAGTATGGGTAGAAGGCCAAAACCTGAAGGTTCGTGGATATATTGGACCATTCTTCCGTACCCAAACTTGGTATCCGGTGAAGTAATTTATACCAAGACAAAGCCCTGATTTTCTAATTAGGGCTTTAGTTTTTGGATGTGATGCTATAGGTTTATTGTGTCAATATTAGATATATTTCAATTAAAAATAATATAAAAAATGAAAAAAAATTATTTTCAAATCATAGCTGTTTTGGGATTCATGCTCTTAACTGGTGGTACGCTTTTACATAATGACCACCACATTGATGAGCCAAGAGTAATTCAGGTGACTGCACTCGCGAATGGCTATGACCCTGCAAAAATTACCTTGAAAAAAGGAGAAACGGTAAAACTAGTGGTTACCCGAAAAACGGACTCGATGTGTGCCGCCAAGATCAAGTTTCCCGATTTTGGTATCGCTACTACAGACCTTCCGAAAGACAAACCCGTTACATTTACTATCAAGGCCGATAAAAAAGGTACTTTTAAATTTACCTGTGGGATGAATATGCTTAAAGGAACCATCGTCGTTTCTGAAAAGTGAGAAAAGCAGTTCCATTTGGGTTTCTCACTTGGTTACATTTGACGAAGGTAAGCCTGCGCCTGTTGGTCATTCGGATTTAGCCGCAAGACTTTTTGGAACATCTCTTTGGCCTTGTTTTTTTGCCCTTTTTTGAGGTAAATATAACCCATATTGCCAAAAATACTGGGGTTTTCGGCATCAACACGAGCCGCACGTTCTAGATAGGTTAAAGCTGCGTCTGGCTTTTGCTGAAGAATAAGCGCTCCACCAAGGTTGACCAAGGCTTTTGTGTGGTTAGGGTCTAATTGCACGGCTTTTGTCAAAGCCTGTACGGCAGCCGAATAGTTTTGTTTTTGCATGTGGAGGAAGCCGAGATTGTTCCATAAATCTGTAAAATGGACGGGATTTTTCTGGAGTGCTTTTTGGATCACGCCTATGGCGGCGTCTAAATCACCAGAGCGTGCAAGCGAATTTGCGTATTTTCTTTGCGCTTCTATAAACAACGGCTGTAGCGTTGCTGCTTTTCGGTAAGCGGTAAGCGCTCCTTGGGTGTCATTTTGTTGCTCTTTGGCCACCCCTATCCAATACATCATATAGGCATTTTGCGGCTCTTCCTGCATCCCTTTTTCTAGTGTGGTAATTGCCTCTTGCAGTTTGCCTTGTTCTAAATATGCCCTTCCTAAAGAAATTCGCGCTTCTGGGAACGAAGCACCGGCCCGGAAGCCATCATTAGCATATTGTATTACGATCGGTAAATAATCCTTCAAGCGGTGTTTAAGATCGTAATATTTAAAGTAGGCCACTGCGGCTTCTAAGTTCGCTTGCCCTTCGTTCGGTTGAATGTCTTTTGGATCGTTGTTCTCAATCTTAATGAGTTTGAAGGGTGTGGTGCGTTGTTTACTTTCCTCCATTTCCGCAACCGATAGGTTTTTCTTTTCTTTGGGCAATGTTTTTCGTATCCAATGATCGGTAAAGGTGACGTGCGGAATGTCTGAAGTGCCGGATTTTTGCATATGACAAGAGATGCAATTTCCCGACATGGCCATTTTTTGGTCTTTTCTGCTCTCTGGGCGCTCACAAACCACATCGGTTTGGTGGCAAGAAATACATTTTTTATTGAAATAATCCGTTTCTAACTCCCGAACTGGGATATGAGGGTCATGACAAGTGGTACACGTCATCGAACTTTTGTCGTAACAAGCACTTTGGGCAAGCCTTGAACCGTGAGACGCAATTCCGAAGGTTTCAGGGTCTTTAACCTGTTCTTCGGCCACAAAAATACTCCGGTGAGCGGCGAGCGTCATTCCAGCCCTAAAGGTCATGGGAGAGTGGTCTCCTTTGAAAACGGCTGTTCCATCCACATGACATTGCTGGCAGACCGAAAGTTGTTCTATACGACTAAGTTCTGGGCCATTCACAATTGTGGGGTCTGGCTTTCCTTTTGGTGGCTCGAATCCAGCCAAGCGGTCTTCAACGTGTTTGCTCCCCGGGCCATGGCAGCGCTCGCAGCCAATCCCAAGGGCAACATCTTTAAAGTGATTTTGGGTATAGGTTGTGCCCGTAGAAAAATTGTTGTGACAGGTCATACATTCTAAGTTGATGGGTCGCTCGAAACGTTCATTCCTTTGGGTATAACCCGGACTCAAGTCCCATTTGCCCCGTTTTACATACCATGTCAAGGGCATTTCGGTAAGATATCCGCCTACCTCCATCATATAAGAACGGGTTGCATTTCCGGAACCTACTACATAATCCACACGGTGAATGCGGTCGTGGATGATCTTGCCATTTTGATCTTTTTGGTATTCGCGCTGAAAAAGCGAATCGCTCCGGACGAAGGCTTCATAAAAAAGATTGTTTTTTGAATCGAAAATGGGCGGGCCACCAAATTTTTCCGGTGCGGTTTTGGGATCAAAGATCGAAACAGATTGCCCCATCCCCGTTCTTTTGTAGGAGGCGTACAAATCTTCGTGACAACTTTCGCACGCTTTATCTCCCACAAATTCGGCCTCGATACTGATGGTTCCAATAGGGTCTTTTGTGGGCTTTTGGCAACCTGCTAAGGCACCAAAAAACAGAACAAGCATCCCGCCAAGGGGGATAATTTTACTTTTAATCGTTTGTTGCATCTATTACAAGGAATAAAAATGGCAATTTGTCGAAATATAGGCTTCTGCATGTTTGAACTCAACGAAATTCCGCCATATAGTTTGCCAATTGTTTCTTTTTTTCTTGGTTTACTGCTTAGTTCAATTGGCTTCTTCTGGCTTAAAAAGTCTAGATGGGATCGGTTTTATGTTTCAAAGGCGGCGGTTTCACAGGAAATTACAACCTACCAAAACCAAATCTTGCAGTTGCAACAAGCCGAAAAACCCAAACACAAGCCCATGCGTTTGGGCATACCCAACGAGGAAAGAAGCAAAAACACGCTCATGGACTCCCAGCGTCCGGATCGTGATTGGTCTGAATATATGAAAACGCTACCTTCACAATTAGAAACTTTTAAAATGGAGCCTGACATGCCTCCTGAAACAATACCCCCACCTCCGTTTTTACCCCTTTCAACCCTGAGCATCAGTCCAGAACTGTGCCAGTTAAATGGGGATAACCTTACGCTAATTCAGGGAATCACTGCCGAATTGGCCTTGCAACTGAATCGAATTGGTATTACTTCTTTTCGCCAGATTGCAGAATGGTCGAGTTTGGATGTGCGCCGTGTGTCTGCAGTACTAAAATTGGAAAATCGCATTTTCCATGAAAATTGGATTGTTCAAGCACAATCACTCTTTTTTGAGCGGACGTACAACGGCTTTAAGTTTGGAAAATAATGTTTGGTGTTTAGGAAAAGGAAAGAGAAAGCCCGAAATCAGGATCCTGAAATCGGGCTTTTTCGTTGTTTCCAAATGGATTCAGCACAGCATTTAAATCGCTTCAAAGACCTCTTCCGGGATTGCGCCTAACATCCTAAAACGGTCTGCTCTACGTGCGATTTCCGAACGGGTTAGGTGTAATAACCGCTCTGGGCCAAAAGCTTCCACATTAAAAGAGGCCATTGTGGAACCATAGATTACCGCGAGTTTGAGGGATTCAAAGTCGTATTGTTCTACCGATGCCAAATACCCAACGAAGCCTCCGGCGAAAGAATCGCCCGCCCCAGTTGGATCTACCACGTCTTCAATTGGCAAGGCTGGTGCAGAGAAAATTTGATCTTCCCCAAAAAGCAATGCACCATGCTCACCTTTTTTAATCACCAAATATCTTGGCCCCATTGCTTGAATGATGCGAGCCGCTTTAATCAAATTGGGTACTTTTGCCAACTGGCGAGCCTCGGCATCATTAATAATCAATACATCAGCACGTTTGAGCACCTTGTCAAGTTCAGCCGGTGTGCGCTCAATCCAATAATTCATGGTGTCCAAAACCACCAATTCCGGTTGGTGCAATTGGTCTAAAACGGCCAACTGGATGCTGGGGTCTAAGTTGCCAAGACAAATAATTTCGCTATCCAAATAACTTTCGGGTAACTTGGGGTCGAAGGTGGCTAAGACATTCAAGTCCGTCCGCAGGGTGTCTCTGTTGTTCAGGTCCATATGGTATTTTCCAGACCAAAAGAACGTCTTGCCACTGAGGTCCATAATCAAACCGTCGGTATTAATGCCATTTTTATGAAACAGGTCGAGGTCTGAAGATGGAAAGTCATGCCCTACAACCGCAGAGAGCCGAAGATCTTCCGCGAAATAACGTGCAGCAAGGGTGATGTAGGTGGCACTACCGCCTAAGATGCGATCTACTTTTCCGAAAGGAGTCTCAATCGCGTCGAATGCAACCGTGCCGATAGCCAAAATGCTCATTAGGAAGCAGAAATGAAAAGGTTATTGTTAAGACGTTGGCACCGAGTTGTGCCTGTTAAATCTAAGGTGCTTTTTAGACAACAATGAACAAGTTTAGGTAAAAAAGAGTATGTGCACCATTTAGATGCCGAATTTTTGCATGAAAGACCAAATTTTTGCATGAAAGTTTGCATGAAGTCCGGTGTTTCTTTAGTACTTTATCCCATTGCCTTGTTTCTATTAACAGCTTATTCATCCACGATATGTTTCAAAACTTAACACCGCCTTCGAGTGGTTCCAAAATTACAATCTCGAATGGCGTACTTAATGTGCCTAACGACCCCATTATCCCTTTTATCGAAGGGGACGGGACTGGGCGAGATATTTGGCGGGCTTCTCAATATGTTTTTGATAAAACGGTAGAGAGGGTGTATGGCGGTACACGCAAAATTAACTGGTTTGAAGTGTATGCTGGCGAAAAAGCCTTTAACACTTTCAATAATTGGATGCCCGAAGATACCCTAAATGCGGTTCGGGAGTACCTTGTCGCCATTAAAGGCCCGCTTACAACACCCGTTGGCGGTGGAATCCGTTCTTTGAATGTGGCACTTCGTCAAGAATTGGACCTGTATGCCTGTGTGCGTCCAGTACAATATTTTACTGGCGTCCCTTCGCCCGTCAAACAACCGGAATTGGTGGACATGATCATTTTCCGCGAAAACTCCGAAGACATTTACGCCGGAATTGAATATCAGGCCGGAACAGATGAAGTCCAAAAGGTGATTGATTTTCTGCAAAATGAAATGGGTGTGAAGAAAATTCGATTCCCTAAAACCAGTGGGATTGGAATCAAGCCCGTTTCAAAAGAGGGTACTTACCGTTTGGTGCGTTCAGCCATAGATTATGCCGTTAAAAACAACCGCAAATCCGTTACACTGGTTCATAAAGGCAACATCATGAAGTTTACCGAAGGTGGCTTCCGTGATTGGGGCTACCAGATTGCCAAAGAAGAATTTGGTGCTGTGGATTTAGATGGTGGGCCTTGGCAAGTTCTCCCCAATGGTCTCGTGATTAAGGATGCCATTGCTGATGCGTTTTTGCAACAAATCTTGCTCCGTCCGGCTGAATATGATGTCATTGCAACTTTGAACCTGAATGGTGATTATCTTTCGGATGCCTTGGCTGCACAAGTTGGTGGCATTGGTATTGCACCGGGGGCGAACATCAACTATGTTACCGGACATGCCATCTTTGAAGCCACCCACGGAACTGCTCCAAAATACGCCGATCAAGACAAGGTGAATCCGGGTTCTGTGATTTTATCTGGCGAAATGATGTTCCGGTATATGGGTTGGGACGAAGCGGCGGATGCCATCTTGGCGTCACTCTCCAAAACCATCGGCCAAAAAACAGTCACCTATGACTTCCACAGATTGATGGAAGGCGCTACCTTGCTTAAATGTTCCGAGTTCGGAAAAGCAATGGTGGCCAATCTTTAATAGGTCTCTTTTTGCAAATATGTGCATTGACCCCACTTCTCACAAGAGGTGGGGTTTTCTTTGATCGGCTTTTGTCTGAAATTAATTGAAAATGGTGTTTGGATTTCTATTAAAGTGTTGTCTCTGTGAGTTTTGCCTTTCGGCACGGGTGAAGCAAGGTTTGTATCTTTTCAAGGGCTTGATTAACCCCAAAATGCCACATTACCTTAAAAACGACACGCTTGGATCAAAACTTTCACTTTGTGCCCTCTCTGTCTATTGTCCATTCTCGCGGACAAATTCTGCCAGGCAGGTTTCTTTTTTCAGGCCACATCCCAAGACCTTTTCAACGTCTTTGTTGCGGAGTTGGACTTTCTTCCCATCTGCATATTCAAATTCAACACGGGTAATTTTGGCATCTTTTGGGTTTTTTCCGGCAGGAATGGCCATGAACTTAAACTCGGAAGTCGCACAGGCGGGATCAAATGGCCCTTTTACGGTCATGGTTTTGGTTACCGCTGTTAAGGTTTTATTTTTATGATCAATGGGCGTAATCCAGAGTTTAAGGTTCTTAACTGGTAGTTTAGGGTGACAATTAAGGGTATTGAAATACAGGTTCAGGGTATTCGCTTTATCCCCCGGATACACCTTCATTTCCTGAATAATAGGCATCCCATCCGTCAAGTATTTATTCCAAACAAAAGACAAATAATGGTCTAAAAGCGGAATCTCTGTATTGTTACGTGCCGCCAAATCCGCCTCCACCTTGGGCTGCTCGAAGTCATAGACCGCCTGCGCCAAGCGTTGAAAGGGGCGACATTCTAACTTTGAGCCTCTTTCTGGCGAAATGGTTTTTACCGAAACGTAGCCAAATTTCCCTTCCCATTGCGTCCAAACCCACTGAGAATCGTCATTCGGATTTGTTTGCACACAGTCCAAAATCGGGAGTTTTTGTTTTTTGGGAATGTTTGAAATTATCGTTCGAGTCGTAAGGTCACGTACCAAATCCGTTGCTTCATTGGTACGAATTTGGCCAGTGGTTAGTGGGGTGGATTGGGCCATTACCCAAAATGGTAGGAGAAAAATAATTATTGTTAAGCGCATGGAAAAAAAGGGGTTAGGTTGATCATTTTGTTTAATACTGAATACCAAACAAGAACCATCGGCGGGGCATCGGGGCATCAAAAATTTCGGTATATCGTGTATCGGTCAAATTTCTGATTTCTCCATAGAGCCGTAATCCGAACAACCGAAAGGGCTTTAGCTCCGCTCGGACATTGGTCACCGCATATACTTCTCCGATTAAGGGTTCTTTCCAAAGTTGTTGTAAAGAATAGGTCATGCGGTTTTGGGTATAAAGGGCTTGGGCTTGGAAAATTTGGCGTGCGTTGCTTAGGGCATATTTATAAGAAACACCAACTTCCTTTTCAAAAGCAGCATCCAAAAAGGAATAACTTCCATTTATCTGGAGATTGCTTCTACGGGAAATCTTTTTTTGATAGAGGGCATCCAGTTCGAAGCCTGTTGTTTGGACGGAAACGATGTTACGGGCCATCCAATTGAGGTCTCCGGTCGTAATTTTTGCATAATCTATCAAATCTTTGGTATCACGGTAAAATCCAGTTACTTGCAGGGTGAGAACAGGACTTGCAAAAAAATCCGCCCCAACTTCGTAAGACCATGCCACTTCTGGTTTAAGGTCGGGGTTTCCAACATTGCGACCGATTGGATTGGTTAGTTTACTGTTTAAGAACCTTTCGGTATATCCCGGCGCTCTGATGGCACGTCCTGCACTACCTCTGAGGGTTACTTTGTTCAAAACATATGCCATGCTGGCCGAGGGAGAGGTTTCCAAGCCGTAGTTGGGGTCGTAATCAGTACGGCCACCCAAGGTAAGGCTAAAAAGATCGTCGGATTTGTATAAAATTGAGGCAAATGCGCCGCCTAAGTAGTCTTTGTGGTTACCCAAGCTATTGCTCGCAATGCTACGTTGCTCGCCTGTCACGCCGCCAAAAACGGTAAGGTTGTCGCCGATTGGCTGCAACACCGTCCAGTTTAGTACCCATTGCCGGCTGGTGCTTTCATTGGCGGGGCTTATGGGATTAAACACATAGCTATCCCAATGCTTACGAAATGCGCCTGAGAGCATCCATGATCCTTCGCCCAATTCTCGTGAAAGACTGGCTTGGTTCCACCATGTTTTTGTGGCTTCACGCGCACTGTCAGCGGGTGAGGCCGAGTAGAAATGCCAAGCACTAAAGTCTCGGTTATCGTAAGCTGTTCTAAAGTTGAGGGTGCTGTTTTCGGATTGGTGTCGGACGGCAAAGGTGGTCGCCCGTTGCTCAAAGTCCGTCCGAAGTGGTACGCCTTTGCGCATAACTTGTGCTCCATCCCCTCGTTCGATGATTTGACCATCGCTGCTTTGGCGTTGATGTGCGCCGCCAAAGCGGGTTCGGAAGAGTTTGTAGCTGTAAAAACCTCCATAGCTCCGGTAGTCGTTGCTGCCATAGGCGGCATGGGCTTTGGCCTTTGGCTTTGGATTTGAAGCGGTTTTGGTGATGATGTGTACAACCCCACCAAGCGCATCTGGTCCGTAAAGTGCCGAAGCTGGGCCACGAAGAACCTCAATCCGCTCAATTTCGGAGAGCGGCACTGGAAGATCAGAGGCAAAATGTCCCGTTTGTGGGTCGTTGAACCGCACGCCGTCTATCAAGATCAACACCCCATTAAAGCCTGAACCGCGAATGGTAAAATCACTCTGCACCCCAAATCCACCACGAGATTGGATTTCAACCCCACCAACCGTGCGCAAAACCTCGTCCACCGTTGCAGCAGGTAGGGTGCGGAGTTGTTCGGCCGTAATGACCTCTACCCGCCGGCCCGTTAGTCGCTTGTCAACAGGATAGCGCGTTGCCGTGATTACTACGGTATCTGGCCAAACCGGACTTTGGGCTTGGACTGGCACGTGGAGCAATACGAAGAACACGGCCAAAAAAAATCCTTTTTTCAATGCAAGTACGTATTTCATGGTCAAAACAGAATGGTTGGGGAAAGGTGTACCAAGCGATACACCTGCAAAAATAAGCTCTGGTGCTTTATGGCATGATTAAGTTCTTGTGGTGCAAAGGCAATGGGGTGTTTTTTCAAAGAGGCTTGCCCGAAATGGGGATTTGATTTCTAAGGAGACGATAGGTCAATATGAATGTTGAACTTGTAAACTTCTGATATGTCCTAATAATACTTACACAGTCCTAAAATAATTTTATTCCATCTTTTATCTTGCAATTATTTGACTTATTTTGCACACGCCCTGAAAAAAAGATTTACAACATACAACGTTAGACAAACATTGAATTCAACGGTCTAACGTTTGTCACCTCCAAAGATTATCTTGTTCAAAAAATGAGCGGAATACAGTCTATAAGCCCCAAATAAAATATGTGTGATCGCGATGAAACGGCAAAAATCATTATTCGTGAGGAACGAATTTCTCGGCAAGACCTGATCGGGCATCTGGACTGCTCTTCCAGACAAGTTGATCGCTTCATCCAGTATTTTTTGAGGGAAGACATGATTAAAAAAGAAAAAGTGGGCAAAGAGGTGTATTATGTATTAAATCCAGACCAACGACAACCAGCATTGTCTCTAATCCGTGCCACCCAAAATGAGCAATTGGTTTTGTTAATGGCCCTGAATGCCGCAAGGCAACAATTAATGCGCACGCCATTGGCGAAGGACGCAAATCGGCTATTACATGCGGTGAACCAGCAACTGGAAATAGAAGAAGCGGAAATAGAGGATTTGCAAGAAGACCTTGTTGGTTTCCGATTGGGCGATCCTCCATTAGAGGAAATGCATCCCGATGTTTTCTTTGCTGTACATAAGGCCAAAAAAGAAAATAAAACCCTTACCATTACCTATCAAACCGGAAGAAGTGGGCTGATTACTCGAAACCGTAAAGTGGATCCCGTTTTAATCAACTTGTCTTCATGGACGTTTGTGGCATGGTGCCATAAAAAGGGTAAACATTTAGACTTTAAGTTTTCGAGGGTGTTGGAGGTATCGCCGGAGATGGAACAGGCACGCCTGCGCCCTTTTAATCCTCAAAAACACTTCCAAGATCGCTTTAGCCATTTGGCCGGAAATACACGCTATACCCTGACCTTGATCGTGGCTCCAGAGGTGGCTACGTATTTCAAAACCAAAAAATACCACGTCTCGCAAAACATCCTCGCCGAACATGAGGATGGCAGTCTAACGGTGCGTTTTGTGGTGATAAACGATGACGAAGTCGCGTCCTTTCTCCGCTCCTGGGGACCTAAAGTTGAGGTGGTAGCACCACTCAAAATGCGGAAAAGGCTATTGGAGGAGGCCGAAGCTGTTGCAGAGAAGTACAAAAAACTGCATTAAAACAATGACTTAGGCAAAATCTTCTGCGGAAGTTTTTCCTATGCCCTATACACAACCAAAAACTTTAATTGAACCAAGAGGTATCCGCATGAGAATCGAAATTAAAGCGACTGTTCCGCGTGGCGGGATAGAATTTAACTATGTTTATAAGCTAAAAGGTGTGCTCCATAAATGGACAGGAAGGGATGAAAACCTACATGATGCCCAATCTTTTTATAGCTTCGGGACGCTTAACAATAGCCGTATTGTAGATGATAAACTGATGTTTAATGGCTATGTGATGTGGCAACTGAGCTTTTGGGATATCGAGGTGGCGAAACGGGCCTTGCTCGGTATGATGCGCGATCCGAGGATGTTTGACGGCATTATGGTCATCGAGGCACGCGAATGCCCAACCCCCAACTTCGGTACGTCTTTCCGGTTTTGGGCGGATAGCCCCATTTTGGTGCGTGAAAAAAATGAACAAGGAAAACCAGTATATCTCACATGGGACAACCCACATACCGACGACGTGCTCACCACCTCTTTCCGCCGGAAATTAGCAAATGCTGGCTTCACCGGGGAAGACTTGGAAGCCGTTGTAACTTTTGATCGCGAATACCCTAAGGCCAAAACCCGCCTGATACAATATAAAAACCTGCAACATAAAGCCAATGCCTGCCCCGTCTGGGTGCATGGCTCGCCCGAGGTCTTGAAATTTGCTTGGCTCGCAGGCTTGGGCGACCTCACTGGCAGTGGGTTCGGGGCCGTTAAAAGCAATGTTACCACAAAAGACTAACGGTCTGGAGATAATTATGCAACACACTCTTTTTGATGCCATTGATGAACCAACAATTGGCCAATCGGCACATTCTACATCAAAGGTCGCAGATTTCCCAAATATTGATCTTTCATTTTTTTTAGAACCGCCTGACCTAACTAAACATGCGATTTTAAAAGTTACCCCCGTCGCTCCTATCTCTTTGAATAGCGAACAGCCGGGTACGTATTACCAAAGCTTGTATAAGCCCACTTACAACATGCTCTATGGGCTTTTAGAAAATGCTTTGGGCATACATCTCCACAACCAAGATCGAAAAGAGATCATTACCTCTTTGAGAAAGAAAATAGACAAGCGTATTCGTACTTCTGATCGATGGAAAGAAAGCGCTTGGATCAAACAGAATCCTTCGGAAGAATCTTCTAAATCAGGATTCTTCAGCATCTTACAATTCCATATCGGATTTCGAGAACCCCATGTCATACCTCCATACCTCCGTTTTACAGACCTATGGGCACGGCATGTCCACTCCAATGACACCATGTTTCCTAACGGAAGCCGAAATCACGACTACACAATGGATCGTATTCAATCTCTTAAAAGAAGTAAACAAATTAATTTTAGCGATTTAAAAAATGTCAGCATTAAAACTGCTGAACAATTGCAATCCGTACAATCAGGGGATAGTATTCACCCCAATGCAGTTCGCCCTTGGTATCCGGCCTATTACACGAGTCCTACCCCTCGCGAATACATAGATGCCACAGGCGCTTACCAATTCCCATTTGCAAGTACACCTAAAGTGATTCAACAGCTTAAAAACGCCCTACAAGACCCCCAAGCACCCCTCTATTTGGGTAGTAATGACGGCTGGGTGGAGGTAACTTTGGAGAAACTGACATGATAAACATTGAACATCCCTATACTCGATACGGTTTGGCAGTAGCCTTATTCAAAAACCGAATGCATGACATTCCTTCCTCTGAAAAGGAGCTTTGTCAACTTGTTGCCACTTCTTTAAGTGATGCCCTAAATAAAGTAAAGGTACATACCAAAGACAAGGTTTCCTCTGAAGGGGAGTCCATTTTACGATATGAATTTGTCCCTCGTGAAGCTTTAGGAGAAGGAAAACAAGACTCCAAAAACTTCTACTTTTTATCTCCCCACGTCATAACAAGTGACAAATCAACAGGCGATTTAATTAAAAGTATTGCAATACTTATGGATAACCTTGAAAGAGGTTTGGGGAATTTCAACACCAAATTGCAGCGTTCATTTTCTCCATTTACTTCAAAACTTAACCAAGGCAAATCCAGCCTAAGTGAGCCGGTTACAGATTTAATCTCGGCATCTTTAACGGCACTTGCTACAATTACGCCTTCAAAACCAGCGATGCAGATTGAGTTTAAGAATCAAGGTATGATACCGGATATCAGCTTAGAGGGAATGATTCTCTTTATTGACTTATTTGAGCGAATGGTATTTAACCAGACGGAAGGGTTGAAAATTGCTACTGTTAAGCCCAAGAGCAAGTACTTTCGACCTAAAATGCATCGAGGGAATTTTCCAAACGCTCCTTATAGCCCACTTTTTGGACCAATCAGTCTATTGGCGGCAATGGCATCTTGGGCTAAAGAAGCAGATGCTCTTCATGATTTTGAAAAAGTTCTTGCTGAGATTGTTAAGAACTCAATATATCTGGTTAGTTACGAAGGCAATCTCATGAGCCAACAAAAAATTGGCTCTCATGTTTATCGTCTTGCCCTGAGGTACAACCTTACGAATATTATTCAAGGGTTATCTCAGGTAAGTTTATACAATGAAGACGACAACAAACCCGACAATCCCAAGCGCCAACTCTTCTTTATGATGGCAGGTCGCTTCCTCCAGTTGTATTCACCCGCTGCCTTTCAGGACTTTTTGGCTTTTCGAGGGCAGTATCATAACAATTTTACACCTATCCTTGAGGATTACTTTATGAATGAGCATAGCATCACCCCAGAATTAGTACAGTCAGCAAGAGCATTTGGAGCTTTTCTGAATCGAGTAGCCTACCATGCTGCAAAAGCGGAAACCGATGAAAGAAAAACCAAGCGAACGCTTCATGAAGCAAAATCCAGATTCTTGGCTGAGCTAGAAAGCGTCGTCATGAACGCAAAGCAAACTTCCGAAATTTTTGCTCTGGTCAATATTCGAGCGGGTCGGATGTCTGAAATGGATGGCCCCAATGCGGCGTATCCATTTATGGAGGCTGCACTGACGGGTCTTATTGACAAAAAGACTACACAAAATATGGTATTGGCCTTTATGCGACTGCGTAGCTCTACAGAAAGTCAGGATGTGAAAGGTCAAGATGAATCACTTAGCGAAGATGCCTCAGAGTCCTCTTTTGAAGACCCTGAAGAATAATTAATAAACCTCATAAAACAATTAAAAGCATGAAAAACATTAAAGGTATCTCCATTGTACTCTTGGCTAAAATGGAAAACCATATTGCCAATGGCGGAGAAAAGCTACTCGGAAATGCTTCTTCCATTAAGCGTCGTCCTGATGGTCGTGTTTATATCTCAGGGCAAATGCAACGTCAAGCACTATTTCGTGCTGTGGAGCGGTTAAACCTCGAAAGTGAAGATCGAGGCGATACGTATGTTTCAAATGGTGACGGCATTACCAACCAGATTGAAAAAGATTTACGTGCAGATATGGGCGGCTGGATGCACCCTTCTGGTGGTAACTATTCTGGAAGAAGAACGGCTCCTATATCAGCTACTTTTGCTGTAGCGCTTGAAGAAAGTGAGCTTGGGCGGGATTTACTTATTCGGCTTAAGCAAAATCCCGATACGGATTCTACCAAGGATCAGGCACTTGCCACACGTGAGTTTAGCCAATCTGATGACATGCAAATGGCTTTTCATTTAGATGTATCTGCGCTTAGTATTAGCCGCCGATTTAGTTATGCAAACGAACTACATGTAAAGACTGACTTCATCAAACATGTTGATGAAAATGAACGCAACAGACGTGCTAAACTATTCATTAATGCAACTCGCTACATCACAGACTACGCTAATCAAGCGCGGAATGCTTCTACGGGCGAACCAATCAAGGTTTTAATTGTCTTGGACACCAAATTGAGCAGAAAATGTGCCCGATATTTCAGTATGGATGCCATTGAGCAGGAAAATCTAATGGCTGAATTAGAAGATCGCGGTGCGCTCGTTTTTGTTGGGGATGACAAACAAACAGGGAAACCTGTTTACAAAGCTTATCAGGAAGCTTTGGCAGCCATTGAAAGTTTGTATGACCCATCTGGGGATGCAGAACCAACACCTTTCTCTGAAAGCGCATAACAATAACGATAAAGGGCGTTGGGTTTAAAGAATGCTCAATGCCCTTTCTACACTTCAACGCTCTTTATACATTTTCTTTTCTCCTAAAATACGATGAGCACACTTGCCAAATCATCCGGAATTACCCTACGCCAGCATACAAACCACGTTATTGAAGAAGTTTTGCATATTTTAGATTGTTTCCCATTTATAGAAAATAAATATAAACAATTAACGACACTTGACCTTCGAGCCATGTCCTTAAACTGTGCAGAATATCATGACAAAGGAAAAGCCCACAAGACTTGGCAATCTGCATGTAAAGCAGACTATGAACAATATGAACGATGGTGTAAACAAACTGATATATCGCCGACGATTGATGCCTATCATCAATATGAGCAATATGCCCATAAAAATAAAATAGGCAGTAAGCTACTTAGTACAAGGCTTCGTCATGAATTTGCCTCATTAGAATGGCTGGATGCGCAAAAGATAACCTTGTCATGGATTGAGCGTGCAGCAATTGCAGCCCATCATGGTAAGCTTGGATATAAATTTGAAGAACGGTGGCTTAATGATGGAAAGTCTTTAAACAAATCTGAAGGACCTTATAAAAAATTCTGGAATGAGTTTAGAAACCATCAAAATACTGCAAGAACTAAAGATTCATTTATTGAAGCATTAAATAAGCGTTACCAACTTAGCGCTGTTAGATCACTACTCCAATTAGCTGATACGCGAGCGAGCAGAAAAGAGTCAGGAGGATGGCTCCCTCCTTTCACCCCCTTTCAATACAACTTCCCTCATTGCGACCAAAATGGAAACCCGTCTTATCGTGGCGTGCAAGCTGTTGTTCAACAGTATTGGGATGAGCCTACCTTAATTCTTAGAGCACCCACAGGTAGTGGGAAAACGGATGCAAGTTTGTTATGGGCAAAACATCAAATACAAAAGAATCGGGCAGATCGTTTAGTTATTGCGATGCCAACTCGCTTTACTTCAAATGCTTTATCAATAAACATTAATGAAAGTGTAAGCGATACAGGATTGTACCATTCAAGTGCTTGGTATTCAAGGTTCCAAAAAACAGCGAAGGAGCAAAAGACTGATCTAAATAATGCCAAAGAAGTCCACAAATTAGCGCGTCTTTTAAATACCCCAGTAACCGTAAGTACAATAGATCATCTGCTCATCTCACTAACAGGAACGAGAGAAGATCACCACGCGATCTTCTTTAATCTTATGAATGCTTGTGTTGTGATTGATGAAGCAGACTTCTATGACCCTTTTGTACAAGCTAATATGGTAGTTTTGCTGAACGTACTTAAATATTTTCATGTTCCGGTTCTTATCATGAGCGCGACTGTTCCTGCATCCGCAAAAAAATTATACGCAATACCTGTAATTGCAGAAGATACTAGTCAGATTTATCACGCTAAAGCATCAATTAAGGTCTATGACCATATGTATTCTTTAGATGATCTGAATGAACTGTTAAAATTGGCAATGGAACAACCATCTATTATATATGCCAATACGGTTGAGAGGGCTGTTCAGTATTATGATTGGTTTACAGAGCGGGGATTTTTATTCACAAAACTTTACCATAGCCGGTTTACAGAACCAGATAAAGCAAGAATTGAAGCCGAACTCATTGAGATGCTTGGAAAAAAAGCTTGGGTAGAAGGTAGTGCAAAAGGTATTGCCATCATGACACAAATTGGGGAAATGAGTATCAATATTAGTGCACCATTCATGATAAGCGACCTATGTCCATATGACCGTTTAGCACAGAGAGCAGGGCGCCTTAACCGTTTTACAGATGATCCCGGACATCTCCATGTTGTCATCCCTTATAAAAACAGTGAACTTTACCCTGCCCCATATGGGTCATATGATTTGAGCCATAAAGTTTGGATCGCAGGAAAGGCATTTCAAGCTACTCAGGCAACCATCAAGAACAAGTCCTATGCCCCCGCAGATTTTGTGGACGAGGTCAATAAACTTTATCCTATGCCTGAACCGATGTCCGGAAAAATTGAACTCAATGTTAATGCCTTAAATAACCACCTTGAGAATCACTGGATGATTATACCCTTGGCTAAGTTAGAAGAAGATGCGGAAGAAACGGGGCATTGGAAGAGCAGAGACATTGATCCTCAGTGCAAGGTCTTTGTTAATATTGATGATAATGATGAAATTTATGATGAAACAAAAGAGAAATATCGAGTACGTTCATGGGGGGATTTTAGAGGTCTTGAATTAGAATGCGCAATTAGCATTCCTATTTATGAGCGGGATAAAGGTGCAAAGTCCGATAGAATTATAGCAAGAACCATCCTAATTGATGACGTTGAACTACCGTTTTGGTACGCACCTTATTATGATAAAAACCGTGGATTGTACTTCGATCATGAACAAAAATCAAACATATACTAATATGCAAATTGGTGGTATGCTTTTGGGGTACTACAACCTCTGCCCGAGAAAAGCTTGGTTATCGGCCAGCGGTATCGAGATGGAGCAGGAGTCCGAGGCGGTGGCATTGGGTCGGTTGTTACATGAGACGTCTTATGAGCGGACGGATAAAGAGGTGCTTTTGGAGGCGGTTTATCAGGGGGTGACCTTGGTGGGGAAGTTGGATGGGGCAAATCTAAGAGACAAAGTTCTCTATGAAGTCAAGAAAAGCAAATCGGCGGAGGAGTCACATATTTGGCAGATCAAGTTTTATCTGTGGTTATTGGCTTTGTCCGGAAAACCCGAATTTACGGCGGAAATCCGTTATCCTTTGCTACGCAAGACCCAAGAAGTGGTTTTGGAGGAAGGCGATGCCGAGAAGTTGGGGGAGATGGTGTTGCGGCTTGCCGAGTTGCTACGTGCCGAAACCCCGCCAGACCGGATTCTGCAAAGGAAGTTCTGTGCCAAGTGTGCTTATGAAGAGTACTGTTATGCGTAAATATTAATAACCATTATTGCAATGAAAAGACCTTATTATATATTCTCAAGTGGGCGGCTTAAACGAAAGGATAATACGCTTTATCTGTATAAAATGGAGGGAGAGCGACAACCAGATGATAGCCCAGAGGCCGACGGTGCGCCCTCGGGAGCTGTCTTATCTGATAAATCGGTTTTGCCAATAGAGCAAGTAGAAGCGTTGTATTGTTTCGGAGAAATAGACCTGAACTCTAAGCTCATTACCTTTTTGGGCCAGCATCAAACTCCGGTTTTTTTCTTTGATTATTATGGCAACTTCACCGCAGCATTGTACCCGCGAGAGGCGCTGCTCTCTGGAAGGCTACATGTGGCACAGGCGCGGCATTACCTAAAGCCTGCTTGGCGTATAAAACTGGCGCGTGCCTTTGTGGAAGCGGCGGCATATAACATCTTGCGTGTGCTTAAATATTACCAAACCCGTGTTACAGATGCACAGCAAACGGGCTTACAAGCAGGAATAGCACGGATTGAGATGTTGCGTGGACAGACGACCGCGTTTAACGAGGTGCAAGCACTGATGGGCATCGAAGGTAACATCCGAGACACTTATTATTCGATGTGGGCCCACATTTTGGGAGAGGATGTCGCCAAAAAATTCCCTTTCGAGCGCAGAGAGAAAAACCCGCCCTCGAACGAAATGAATGCGCTTATCAGTTTTGGCAATGCTTTGTGTTATGGAACGGTACTTCGGCAAATTTATAGAACACCATTAGACCCAACCATTAGTTATTTGCATGAGCCGGGAGACCGCCGTTTTTCATTGGCTTTGGATTTGAGCGAGGTGTTTAAGCCGTTATTGGTGGATCGTGCCATTTTTAAAATGCTCAAAACCAATGTCATTCAGCCCAAACATTTTGAGCCGAGGCTGGGAGGCGTATATCTAAAAGAAAGTGGCAGGCAAATTTTTGTGCAACATTGGGATGAGCGGCTAAGGACGGTCATTCAACACCGATCGCTTAACAGAAAGGTGAGCTACGAACGGCTGATCCGGTTAGATTGTTACGCCTTGATGAGGCACTTAATTGACCCAGACAAAGAGCCTTATACAGGTTTTAAAATGTGGTGGTAAAAGAGCATGTTTGTTATTGCTGTTTATGATGTAGAAGCAAAGCGCTGTGCCAAAATGCTGAAACTTTTCAGGCAGTATTTGGTTTGGGTGCAAAATTCCGTCTTTGAGGGCGAATTAACGGAGTCGCAGTACAAAGCTTTGCAACAACGCGCCCTTAAGCTTATGGATCCTTTGACGGATAGTGTGGTCTTTTATCAATTGGGCCACGAAAAATATGTTCGACGACATGCCTTAGGTATTGAAAAAGAAGAACATAGCCGCTTTATCTAATCGTCGGGCTAATGAAATTTTATATTTATGTTGCTTCTTTGCAGCATTTATGCCCTTGTTTTCGAGGTAAGTCATTGTTATTTAAGAGTCGTCGTATGGCGGGGATTTTTACAGCATCCCCACCTGACGACTTTTAGGGGTTGCTTTCAAAACCATAATCGCTTAAATTGAGTCAAATTCAACGGTTTACCCCGTTTTTTTCGCGGCTTTTAATCGCACCTTCGGGTATTGAAATTACAAAGTAGTGCTTTCGACGTCGAACATAAATATGTCTTTTAATCGCACCTTCGGGTATTGAAATTAAGACCCAGAAATTTCATTCCGTTTCCAGACCCCTTTTAATCGCACCTTCGGGTATTGAAATGCGGTTTTTAGTGATCTTTCACGGTGTGAGTTAACCTTTTAATCGCACCTTCGGGTATTGAAATATTTTGAACCCATCAACATAATCTGAAGTCATCTCCACTTTTAATCGCACCTTCGGGTATTGAAATTTCTGCACTTGCCCAGCCGCAATCGCCGTCGTCCACTTTTAATCGCACCTTCGGGTATTGAAATCAGTGCCGCTTTTTGGGATGAAACGGCATGGGATGACTTTTAATCGCACCTTCGGGTATTGAAATTTTTGTTTGTTTTCCAAATAAGTTTAATTGGTTATGCTTTTAATCGCACCTTCGGGTATTGAAATATCGAAGCCAAAAACCGTTCATACGCCGCCGCCACTTCTTTTAATCGCACCTTCGGGTATTGAAATTTCATACGCCGCCGCCACTTCAGGTATTGATTTAATCTTTTAATCGCACCTTCGGGTATTGAAATCTGAAAAAGCCCGGGCAACGCTTTTGGCGTTGAATGCTTTTAATCGCACCTTCGGGTATTGAAATTTCTAGTTTCTTCGTTATATTTAGGTTTAGCACCCGCTTTTAATCGCACCTTCGGGTATTGAAATTAGCTATCGTTTCCGTGCCCGTCCTTCCATTGTAAGCCTTTTAATCGCACCTTCGGGTATTGAAATGCGTTTGTCAGGTTCGCACCTTTGAAGTTTGCCCCCCCTTTTAATCGCACCTTCGGGTATTGAAATGTGGGTAAAACCATTCTGGTTTCTCCATTTCATCCACTTTTAATCGCACCTTCGGGTATTGAAATTCGTGTATTCATGATGTCGGATATTACGATCTTTAGTCTTTTAATCGCACCTTCGGGTATTGAAATAAGTTGGGCGGTCAATTATCTGGCCATCAATCCCAGCTTTTAATCGCACCTTCGGGTATTGAAATTTTCTTGCCTTCTGCTCTATTAAGCGAAGGTATCCTCTTTTAATCGCACCTTCGGGTATTGAAATTCACAATGCTTGTGAATGGAACCCTTTTACATTCAACTTTTAATCGCACCTTCGGGTATTGAAATCTTCTATATACATCAATGTCCCCAACCCCATCGTGGCTTTTAATCGCACCTTCGGGTATTGAAATGCGTTTATGATTTTATTAAAATATGCGCGTCACTGCTTTTAATCGCACCTTCGGGTATTGAAATTTCCAAAACGCACCTGAGTGGCGAAGTAGCCAAGGTGCTTTTAATCGCACCTTCGGGTATTGAAATTTATCCGTTTCAGGATTCTCTTTTTGCCCAAGATGCTTTTAATCGCACCTTCGGGTATTGAAATTTTTGTTTGTTTTTTAACTTGAACACAATATAGAACACTTTTAATCGCACCTTCGGGTATTGAAATTTACCCTGAACTCTAGGTAGGCGGAATAGCGTACCCTTTTAATCGCACCTTCGGGTATTGAAATGAATTTGGAGAATTGAAGCCTGTCCCAGATCAAAAGGCTTTTAATCGCACCTTCGGGTATTGAAATAAATCGTTGTGGCTATCAATTACACCACTCAGAACCTTTTAATCGCACCTTCGGGTATTGAAATCTTGTATTGTCGGCAATTATTGCGATAATGACGGACTTTTAATCGCACCTTCGGGTATTGAAATTTTTCGGTTCCGGTGCTGGTGGCATCGCATTTTTTACTTTTAATCGCACCTTCGGGTATTGAAATGAAACTATCCATCGCATGATCATTCATTTTCAGCGCTTTTAATCGCACCTTCGGGTATTGAAATACTTCCACACGCCTAAACCCAATCCTTGCCCCTAACTTTTAATCGCACCTTCGGGTATTGAAATTCAGGATTGTAAACGGGGTCTTTTAGTTGACCTTCGCTTTTAATCGCACCTTCGGGTATTGAAATGAAAGCGATGGAGTATTTGCCCGTCGAATCTTGACCCTTTTAATCGCACCTTCGGGTATTGAAATATCGCTTGTGCTACATCCTCAGTGCTTGCCTGTGTCTTTTAATCGCACCTTCGGGTATTGAAATTTCCTTTCAGGTATTTCACAAGTTTGTCTTTGTCCCCTTTTAATCGCACCTTCGGGTATTGAAATCTCATTTGCCAAAGAAAAGACCGATACAGCCTTTTCTCTTTTAATCGCACCTTCGGGTATTGAAATTTCAATGTCTTTGAAACAGCATTTAACGAGGTTTTACTTTTAATCGCACCTTCGGGTATTGAAATGACGATCCAAAAATGGATTTCATACCCATCAACACCCTTTTAATCGCACCTTCGGGTATTGAAATTTCATGCGCCGCCGCCACTTCAGGTATTGATTTAATACTTTTAATCGCACCTTCGGGTATTGAAATTAGAATACTACTGTGGTGGTTATAACTGTCGTCACGCTTTTAATCGCACCTTCGGGTATTGAAATTTTCTACAAAGACGCATCAGGAGTTGGTCTCACGCTTTTAATCGCACCTTCGGGTATTGAAATAATACACGTAAATCCAATAAATCTCAACCCTAAACACTTTTAATCGCACCTTCGGGTATTGAAATCAAATTCGGCCTCAAACATTGGGGAACCTGACTTCTTTTAATCGCACCTTCGGGTATTGAAATTCGGATTTTGGTTCATCGTTTGACACCACGACCGTTCTTTTAATCGCACCTTCGGGTATTGAAATGAAATGCAACACAGTTGTTTTTTGATAAACTTTATGTCTTTTAATCGCACCTTCGGGTATTGAAATTTCACATTTATCGGGATGTTTATAATTGGGTTGTTACTTTTAATCGCACCTTCGGGTATTGAAATTTGGATGAACTCGGCGGTCTGGCACGGCTTGGTTTTCCTTTTAATCGCACCTTCGGGTATTGAAATAAGATTTGCCAAACTACAAGATGCTAACCTTGAAGCTTTTAATCGCACCTTCGGGTATTGAAATATTTTTAAACTTATTCAAGCGCCAATCGGATGATACTTTTAATCGCACCTTCGGGTATTGAAATCTTTGAATTACTATCGAAGGAAGGCATGGCTCTTTGTCTTTTAATCGCACCTTCGGGTATTGAAATAAGTCGGGTTTTCACCTGCGGCAAGTAGTAACCCAGCCTTTTAATCGCACCTTCGGGTATTGAAATTTATTTCCAAAGATTGTTCTGGAAATATTACAGGTCTTTTAATCGCACCTTCGGGTATTGAAATTGTAAAAGAGTGCGGGATAGAGGGTTTGCGGAAGCCTTTTAATCGCACCTTCGGGTATTGAAATTTTCATCCCAAAAAGCGGCACTGCCGGAAAAACGCTTTTAATCGCACCTTCGGGTATTGAAATCGAGCATTGACGTGGGATCAAGGAACCTTGAAATGACTTTTAATCGCACCTTCGGGTATTGAAATATCCAAACTTTGGGCAAGCGGACAAGCG
Organism: Rhodothermia bacterium; assembly: GCA_017303715.1. Lineage (GTDB taxonomy): Bacteria > Bacteroidota > Rhodothermia > Rhodothermales > UBA2364 > UBA2364. Next base: position 30,692 of record JAFLBZ010000005.1, read on the forward strand.
ATCATCGCCTTTTAATCGCACCTTCGGGTATTGAAATAAAACAATAGCCCCCCCAATGATGGAAACAAGCCCACTTTTAATCGCACCTTCGGGTATTGAAATTCGTCATTAAAAACGAGCTTTATTTAGCTGGTGAGACTTTTAATCGCACCTTCGGGTATTGAAATGCGGGTAACACGGTAACTTCGGCATTGACAACGGCGCTTTTAATCGCACCTTCGGGTATTGAAATTTTCTTTGGCGGGAGAAATCGTTTCTCTTGTGAAAACCTTTTAATCGCACCTTCGGGTATTGAAATCGAAATTTTTTAGAGGCTTGTTCCGGTTTGTCAACACTTTTAATCGCACCTTCGGGTATTGAAATTTCACACTTTTCTCAAAATGCCCTAACAATTCCCCTTTTAATCGCACCTTCGGGTATTGAAATACGTTTCCCGTGATAACATAGCCGCCCGAAGCAAGCTCTTTTAATCGCACCTTCGGGTATTGAAATGCCTTATAGCTCATTCAATGAGACTACCAAATTGACACTTTTAATCGCACCTTCGGGTATTGAAATTAACGTTCACTGCTGTACTGACACCGACCGACCAAGCTTTTAATCGCACCTTCGGGTATTGAAATATTGAACCCTGAAATGATATTTGACGTGTTACGGACTTTTAATCGCACCTTCGGGTATTGAAATCCTCATGCCCCGCAATTTGATAATCGCGGAGGGCAAACTTTTAATCGCACCTTCGGGTATTGAAATGAATTGAGGAGGTGATGAATGCACATGACGAATCGTCTTTTAATCGCACCTTCGGGTATTGAAATCAAACTCATAGGCATGAAGGTGTTCTTCATGATTGCCCCTTTTAATCGCACCTTCGGGTATTGAAATTTTTTTTTAATAGCGCAATTTGGGAATCGGTAGCCGCCTTTTAATCGCACCTTCGGGTATTGAAATCTTTGTCGATGCTAACTTAACGTTGGCACGTTTTACTTTTAATCGCACCTTCGGGTATTGAAATTTGACCTCAAATCTACAATCGCTTATTAGTGGATACTTTTAATCGCACCTTCGGGTATTGAAATTCCCATCGGCAAAAGCCGCGTGAACGGCGCTTGTGCTTTTAATCGCACCTTCGGGTATTGAAATACAAATAAGGATTTATTTGTTTGATTTTGGCGGCGCTTTTAATCGCACCTTCGGGTATTGAAATATGGGATGTTCGTGGCTTCCTGAGTGACATCAAGTCTTTTAATCGCACCTTCGGGTATTGAAATTTGTTTATTAATAATTGATTTAGGTACACCTTGACACTTTTAATCGCACCTTCGGGTATTGAAATACAACGCTTTAACCAATTCTTTATTCGCCTGTATCCTTTTAATCGCACCTTCGGGTATTGAAATAACGCTCACGGGATCATCACGGGTGGTATCGAAATCTTTTAATCGCACCTTCGGGTATTGAAATCATTTAAAAATTTGTCTGGACAATATCAATCTGGGGCACTTTTAATCGCACCTTCGGGTATTGAAATAAAAATATTTACTTCTTTGCGGCTAAGGTCGCTCCCTTTTAATCGCACCTTCGGGTATTGAAATGTCTTGAGGAACGTCGCTTTCCAAACGGGAACAAACGCTTTTAATCGCACCTTCGGGTATTGAAATTTGCATTGGGTGTACCGAACGCTTTCGTAAATGGTTCTTTTAATCGCACCTTCGGGTATTGAAATTCCTTAGCGATTAGCCAATTTATTAGGGCAATAGGGCTTTTAATCGCACCTTCGGGTATTGAAATTTTGTTCATCAAATTATTATACCATAATAAATTTTCTTTTAATCGCACCTTCGGGTATTGAAATAAAGCACAGGACAGCAGATGTGCGGAAACGGACAGGCTTTTAATCGCACCTTCGGGTATTGAAATTTCTATCGGCCTCTGCGATGGCCTCCTTAAAACTGACTTTTAATCGCACCTTCGGGTATTGAAATTTCGGCCTTATAATGTGATTCGCTGATTCTGCGAACTTTTAATCGCACCTTCGGGTATTGAAATTCCCAAGCCCGTCTTTAAAGAACCTGCATAACTGGCTTTTAATCGCACCTTCGGGTATTGAAATTTCCTTTCAGGTATTTCACAAGTTTGTCTTTGTCCCTTTTAATCGCACCTTCGGGTATTGAAATAGATCGCATAGCACGCGACAGAGAAATGGAAGAGGCTTTTAATCGCACCTTCGGGTATTGAAATTTCTGTGTTTCAGGTATATCAAATTAGCCTCTGTCACTTTTAATCGCACCTTCGGGTATTGAAATCTCCTTGTTCTTGTTTCGGTATTGTCCACGAGATGCTTTTAATCGCACCTTCGGGTATTGAAATTTTTTAGCTCCATGATGGTATTTTCCCATGTGTCCCCTTTTAATCGCACCTTCGGGTATTGAAATATAGGCTTGATCCCAGCGGCGTTGAACAACCAAAACACTTTTAATCGCACCTTCGGGTATTGAAATCCGCATACGCAAGATGCGGATGTGTCCGGTAGGGCGGCTTTTAATCGCACCTTCGGGTATTGAAATCTTGGTTATCAATCATGATCAAGGAACGAACGATGCTTTTAATCGCACCTTCGGGTATTGAAATGAAAGTTCACTTTCAAGGCTCCCAATGTATTCACTACTTTTAATCGCACCTTCGGGTATTGAAATTGGCCAAGGCGCTGAAGGGTGACCATGGCGGGTTTCTTTTAATCGCACCTTCGGGTATTGAAATCAGCATGATACAAATACTGCGTATCGTCAGCGTCTTCTTTTAATCGCACCTTCGGGTATTGAAATTCTTGGTGTCCCTCAGATATAGAAACCCGTGATCACTTTTAATCGCACCTTCGGGTATTGAAATTCGGCACAGAACAGCCACAAAAAGCGCCCTAAATCATCTTTTAATCGCACCTTCGGGTATTGAAATAAATTGGGCTGGTTCTCAAGGCTGAGATGAAATCGCACTTTTAATCGCACCTTCGGGTATTGAAATTTGTGGTTTGGCAGGCATGGCATTGGATGGTTCCCGCTTTTAATCGCACCTTCGGGTATTGAAATGTCAATAACCTCGCTTAGTAACGGGTCGTTAAGCGCTTTTAATCGCACCTTCGGGTATTGAAATCAGACCATTACGATGGTGCGCGCGTGCTGGGGAATCCTTTTAATCGCACCTTCGGGTATTGAAATGAACGACGGGAGCGCTCGGCGAGCATCTTGTTCACCTCTTTTAATCGCACCTTCGGGTATTGAAATCCAGCAGGCTTTGCGTTGGGCACGGTTGATCCTGCTTTTAATCGCACCTTCGGGTATTGAAATTTTTTTTCTCCGTTTTGGTTATTGTTTAGTTCCTTCTTTTAATCGCACCTTCGGGTATTGAAATTTGTATTTTTCCTGCTCTTTTTGAATCACCTTCGCACTTTTAATCGCACCTTCGGGTATTGAAATTCTGGCGTTTTGTCTTCAAGAGACATCACGTCAAACTTTTAATCGCACCTTCGGGTATTGAAATGAACATTCTTTTGTCCACCAGATAGATACCAGCAGGCTTTTAATCGCACCTTCGGGTATTGAAATTAGTTCTGAAGCCTCAGATTTTAAATCTTCGGCCTTCTTTTAATCGCACCTTCGGGTATTGAAATCGTGCCATAACTTATCCTATCGGTGTCAAATGTTTCTTTTAATCGCACCTTCGGGTATTGAAATGAATCTGTTGTGAACTGGACAGAACGTGATGGGGCTATACTTTTAATCGCACCTTCGGGTATTGAAATTTGATAAAGAAGGGAATGCAATCTTAGTTACACACTTTTAATCGCACCTTCGGGTATTGAAATGCCAATATATTGCCCTGTGAACCCAAATTCCCGTCCCTTTTAATCGCACCTTCGGGTATTGAAATTATGGTTCGATGCAATGTGATTGGGATAAGGCCGTGCTTTTAATCGCACCTTCGGGTATTGAAATTGCTTTGCGATGTGGCGGTTCCAAGGCACTTACTTTCTTTTAATCGCACCTTCGGGTATTGAAATCGATGGTTGAGTTTTATTCAATTTATCCTTCCCCACTTTTAATCGCACCTTCGGGTATTGAAATTTTTTGTCAGGAACTGGCCTCAACTCGCCAAACTCCTTTTAATCGCACCTTCGGGTATTGAAATTCAATGGCTATTTCTGTATAACGAGTATCAAAATGCTTTTAATCGCACCTTCGGGTATTGAAATCCTACTTTGATGGTAGTTTCACCTGCTTTGCTTCCGCTTTTAATCGCACCTTCGGGTATTGAAATACTTCCCGATAAGATGGTTTGCATAAGTCGGTATCCCTTTTAATCGCACCTTCGGGTATTGAAATGCTATGGTAGGTGCATATCCACTTAGGACTTTCTGTGCTTTTAATCGCACCTTCGGGTATTGAAATTGTTATCCACATGGTGTAAAAGAGCCTGCGTCTGACGCTTTTAATCGCACCTTCGGGTATTGAAATGACTGGTATAGATTAAACATTGAAGGCTCAAGTGCCCTTTTAATCGCACCTTCGGGTATTGAAATCACCGCAACACGTTGCCCAAACTGGTCAATAGACCCTTTTAATCGCACCTTCGGGTATTGAAATTTATTGATCCTTCTTTTCTTCTCTTCTTCACTCTTACTTTTAATCGCACCTTCGGGTATTGAAATTTCTTCTTGAGTATCAAGAAGGAGCTTGGAAGATGTCTTTTAATCGCACCTTCGGGTATTGAAATTTGTTTTCTTTCGTCAAAATCAACCATTACACCCCACTTTTAATCGCACCTTCGGGTATTGAAATACGATAGGAGGTGTTAGGGTTAAATCAAATTGCTTTCTTTTAATCGCACCTTCGGGTATTGAAATTAAGGTAAATCTGCAAGGATTAACTGAACTGATTTACTTTTAATCGCACCTTCGGGTATTGAAATACATTTAATAAACGAAATTGAAGCGCAAATTAGGGAGCTTTTAATCGCACCTTCGGGTATTGAAATACAGCACAAATTTCAACTCATTTGCCATTACACCTCCTTTTAATCGCACCTTCGGGTATTGAAATTTGTTTTTTTATACGTTTTTTATAAGCCATCCGGTCCTTTTAATCGCACCTTCGGGTATTGAAATTTGGGATACGGTTCCTAAAGGCAACCGCTTAACTTACTTTTAATCGCACCTTCGGGTATTGAAATTCAAATTTCGCAAATACTGCTCTGCCAGTGGTGCAACTTTTAATCGCACCTTCGGGTATTGAAATAAGGGGGGACTCTGGAATACACCGCCCCTCATTGTGCCTTTTAATCGCACCTTCGGGTATTGAAATAATTTTCCAGTTCTCGTCGGTACAATCTCCAAATACCCACTTTTAATCGCACCTTCGGGTATTGAAATGTCAATTAATTTCGAGTCAATCATTGAGAACCTCGCTTTTAATCGCACCTTCGGGTATTGAAATGACGATCAAACATGCGGTTGATCTGGCAGAGGTTTCTTTTAATCGCACCTTCGGGTATTGAAATGCAATTCTCTAACAGATGAAGTCGCCCGCTTTCCAACTTTTAATCGCACCTTCGGGTATTGAAATGCGGAATGGTACGTTGAAGGGATGGCGGTTCATGTTCTTTTAATCGCACCTTCGGGTATTGAAATTCGGGATAGCCCTGTCTCCGCGCTCGTAATTTGCCCACTTTTAATCGCACTTTCGGGTATTGAAATCAAAGAGGGGTACGTCCACCCGCGTTCCGCTTGGAACCTTTTAATCGCACCTTCGGGTATTGAAATGTCGCAAGTACTGACAGAATCAAATATAAAAATGCTTTTAATCGCACCTTCGGGTATTGAAATCCAAAACTGACAAACAACCGTGCGACTGCCGAGAAACTTTTAATCGCACCTTCGGGTATTGAAATTATGATATTACATATGACTTTTTGCGTAGGGCAATACTTTTAATCGCACCTTCGGGTATTGAAATTTTAGGCGCACGCCGTCTGGGCGTATAAATTGCGCACTTTTAATCGCACCTTCGGGTATTGAAATGATTCATACTGATGCCTCCAATATTTTACCACGCACTTTTAATCGCACCTTCGGGTATTGAAATCTCGTTATTGCATCATCAATCAGTACCACACTCCCATATTTAATTGCACCATATGCAAGGCCAAGTTTCGTAATCTAGCTCAGCATCTGCTTCACCGTCCGTATTTTTTTACCTAATATGCAAAGCGTATTCCATTAGAAATTTACGACATTAAATTGCATCATTAATAAATCGAGTAAATTATTATAAGTCAATAATGTGGTTTTTTTGTAGAAATGGTACTAAATACTTAGGTTGGATTGATTTTAAGTGTAAGGCAAGTAAGTGATTTGCGAAATCAAATTCAGGGTTTCGATTTATCTACATTTTACAAGATTAAATATGGCAATTACTGTCCAATATCTGCTTTACCGGCTTCTTTTCGCAAATAGATCATGGTGGTATCAAAAGTACCGTGCCGCATCCTCTTTTTGAGTTCCTCGACCGTCATCCCCTGACGAAGCCAAATGAGGGCTGCTGTATGGGTAAGGCTATGTGGTGTAATTCCGGCACGCTTAATGCCTGCCAAATCCAACCAATGGTTAATCCTTCCGCGAACAGAACGGGTATTTAGGCGCTCACCTTCTGAACGATGTCCGTGAGAAACAAAGATGGGTTCTTCGGGACGAATCCGGCCTCTGGTGTCCAAATAAAGTCTGATTTTATCCATAACCGGCGGATCAATCGGAACCAATTGGTCTTTATCGGAACGACCTTTTCCCTGAACCCGCAAATACCAAGTTCCAGACTCGTATTGGTTCAAATCCTCTAAATCTGCTCGCACAATTTCAATTTCCCCCAAGCCTGCATAAAGCATCATGTACATCATGGCTTGGTCGCGCTTCCCCATTTGCGTCACTTGGTCGAAGGATGAGGCCAGTTGTTCTACTTCTACTTCGTTAAGAACTGCGCGGGTGTGCTCCGTGGGTCTGCGGTTTCCTTTTACCTGTTTTGCTGGATTTTCTGGAAGCTGACCCGTAGCAACCATAAAATCACAAAGGCGACGAAGGGCGGTTAAATAGGTTGAAACAGAGACTTGAGACAACTTGCGATCAGTCATGAGGTAGGTTTTATATGCCTCAATATCCTGAACACGAAACCTAAAATCGCTACGTGGGTGAGCAAACCATCGGACAAACTCGTTTAACGATCTACGGTAAGTACCAACCGTTTCTACTCCTTTATCATGAAGATACTCGTCTAAAAATGAGGTAAGGGTCGTTTCTAATCCATCCAAAGTCAGGTTAATCCCTTGGAATGTTTCTGAAGTAAAATTATCCGCCATTTGGGTTCTGGGTTAGTGAAAAAAGGGTCTGGACGAATCCAAACCCATGCGTTCAAAGGGTTGCATTTGGATCAATGTTTTCAAGAACTTCGGTTACTTTTCTTAAGAAGGCAGTCCCCATTGCTCCATCTACAATCCGATGGTCATAGGTCAGTGACAAATAGACCATGTGGCGAATGGCAATCACATCACCCATATCCGGTGTTTCCACCACAACCGGACGTTTTTTAATGGCGCCCGTGGCCAAAATCCCAACTTGTGGTTGATTGATAATAGGCGTTCCCATAATAGAGCCAAGCGAACCAACATTGGTTACGGTAAAAGTCCCTCCTTGGAGTTCATCAGGAAGCAATTGTTTATTTCTGGCCCGATCTGCCAGCTGTGCCACCGAGTGTGCCAAACCAACAAGATTCATGGTTCCGGCATTTCGGATACAGGGCACGATCAATCCGGCATTTTCGAGCGCTACCGCAATACCAATATGGTAATCTTTTTTGAGGATAACTTTTTTGCCCTCAACCGAGGCATTCAGCCAAGGATATGCTTTTAAGGCTTCGATGGCTGCATAGACAAAAAATGGGGTATAAGTTAGCCCAACGCCCTCGCGTGCCATAAAGGCTTTTTTGTTCTTTTCCCGCAGCTTGACCAAATTGGTTACGTCCACTTCAGCAAAAGAGGTGACATGCGCAGAAGTCGCTTTTGAACGCACCATATGATCTGCAATAATTTGCCGCATCCGATCCATCTCAACAATTTCCGTTCTTCCTCCAGAACTCGATGCGGGTGCTGCTGAAAATGCAGGTGCAACGATTGTAGGCTTAGTCGGTCCAACTGGGGCTGGGGTTGGGGCAGCTGCTTTTTGGTGCAAGTATTGTCTAAGGTCTTTTTTGGTTACACGGCCTTCGTGTCCAGAACCCGGTAAGGCCGCTAACTCTTGTGCTGACAAGCCCTCAACTTTGGCCATTTCTCTGACGAGGGGGGAATAAAACCGACCATCTGCGCCAATACGTGCAATTTCTGCTTTGTGTGTGGTTGTAGGATCCACATTTGGCGCAGTTTCTGCAATAGGCGTGTTGGTTGATGGTGCTGGCGAAGAAGGTGCTGGTGTTGTGGAAACAGTTGCGCCGTCGCCGGTCGCAATAATGGCCAAAAGTGTACCCACCTCAACAGTTTCGCCTTCTGGGACAACAATTTGTGCGAGAATACCAGCAACAGGCGATGGAATTTCGGAGTCCACTTTATCTGTCCCAATTTCCAAGAGGGTCTCGTCAGCCTCAATGCGTTCACCTACTTTTTTATGCCACGTGAGAACCGTACCCTCCATAACACTTTCCCCCATTTTAGGCATTACTACCGGCGAGGTGTCTCCGCCAGAAACCGTAACACTTTCTGTGGGTGGGGCCGCTTCAACAGGTGCCATGGTTATGTGAACATCAACCGAGGAAGGTTCAAGTGCAGATGGAGCAGAGACTGGTACTGGGGCACTAATTTGAACGTTTACATCTGTCTCGATGATGGCGATGGGTGTTCCCACTTCGACGGTTTCTCCTTCTGGAACCAAAATGGTTGCGAGCTTTCCACCTACAGGCGATGGGATTTCGGAATCCACTTTGTCTGTTCCAATTTCCAAAAGGATTTCATCGGCTTCGATGTTTTCGCCAATTTGCTTGTGCCAAGTGAGCACAGTGCCTTCCATTACACTTTCGCCCATTTTGGGCATCACGACTTCGACTTGTGCCATAAAGGTTTGGTTTCTGTAGGTTATATGACAGGCAGGGTTTAAACATCCTAAAGTACGAAATAATATTGGAACTTGGTTTTTTGAAAGCGCTTCCGAAGCAAAAATCCGGTAAATAATTGGCCGATCGTCTTGATTTTTACATCAAAACAGATCAACGATGTCCGCCACGTACCAAGTACCGATAATCAGAAGCCAAATTTCGGGAGTTGTTGCTTGTTTGGACAGACCATCTGGTGACCTAAGCGTAAGTATGTCCTTTATGAGCATTGAGGACAGTTAATTGTTTTATGTAAGTAATTGTTATTCATTTATTTAAAATGGTAATTTGACTCCAAATTATTCGCAGTTCCTATGATTTCGGCAAGGTATGTGAGGAAATGAGAAAGTCTTGATGTCCGTTATTGCAAATCAAAAGGTGGGCGCAATAAGAAAATATGATGGCTATTTGGTAGGGTAATGGCCCAGAAATGTTTCGTAAGGGCTGCCGTACTGGCATTGGGGAAGGAGCGAATCCGCAATCGCTTGTTACCGATTTCAAGAATCCCCGGATCGACCAGCGTTTTGGAACCCGGCCAAGCGCCTTCAAACTTCACAAATTGCTGTCCATAACAGTCCGCATAGACTTCCCAAATGTTTTCGGAGTCTTTGGCTAAAAGCACATTTTGTAAGGTTGTGATCTCAGGTGGATTGAGAAATTGTCCATCAAAACCTGAAAATCCTCCGAGGTTCCAATGTTCATCATATTGTCCGGTTTCGCTTCTGAACCAAACCGAACGTTTGAGGTTTTCAAGGATGAAAGCAAGGCTATGTGCTTCTGGCACTTCGAGCAATGCCCGTGCAACCGATTCGGGCAATTCCGCTACGGCTGCTAAAGCTGTTTCCCGATACCAAACGATTCCTGAACGCCAAGCCATGACTACAATGGCGGTTTCTAAGGTTTTCAGGTCATGTACCTCATGTGCGGTTCGTTGTATTCCTAATAACCAAAGTGAAGTATTTAACTTTTCAAAACTTAGGTTGTATGCCGCATTGACCAATTTCTGGAGGGCTTCATGAGGATATTGGTCAAAGAGAGATAAATTTGGAAGGACAAAGTTCCAGATTTTTGCAAAAATGGGGTATTTATCCCAGAGACCACGACCCATAAGGCTTAAGCCTGTTTGATAGAGGACATACAAACCATTTGTGTGTTGCTCGGTGTTTATTTCTGTTTTTTTTAGGGCATAGGATTGTAGCTGGTTCTGAATAAGATCGAGAACCTTCTCTTGATCTAAAGAAGGGAAAAGGGCTTTTTGCACCTCAAACAGCTTGTTTAGCGTGCTACGGTGCGTTTCCAACCAAGACTTAAAAGTAGGCGTTAGAGGTGCTCGCATGACTGTTTATAGTCCGACATATAGGCAGCATCCAAAACTCTTTGAATTTCGGCTCCGCGCCAAAAATCTGGCTCTCCGTTTTCACCATTTAGAATAGCCGAGATAAATCGCTGGTAATTTTCTGGAACGGGTTTACATTTCTTCCGCCGCCATTTTGCTTTTAGGAGGTCTTCGCCTTTGCAGACTTCCAGCACATCCCAACGATCCTTTTCGTCCAAAACCAACCTTAGTGCCCCGTATTCACCATGAATTTGTAAACGCAAGGTATTTACGAATCCAGTTGCCCATCGGGAAGCCTGAACCGTTCCAAGAGCACCATTATCCATCTCGACAATGGCAGTAAAAGAATCATTGGCATCTAATTTATAGGCTCCAATCTGGTCATTTTCTGCTTTAGGGAATGTTTTAAGGACGCACTGAACACTTTCATATGTCCCGATGGGGAAGCCCGCGAGATCAAAAATATGAACGCCAATGTCACCTAAAACACCTTTGCTGCCGTGGTCGGTAGAGAGTCTCCACAACCAAGCGTCGTTTTCGCGCCAATCACCCCAAGCGGGTTGTGCCAGCCAGCTTTGCAAATAGTCTGCCTCGAAGTGCATGATTCGCCCAATTTGGCCTTCCTCGATCATTCGCTTGGCCTCATACAGTGCCGCAGAGCGGCGATAGGAAAGGTTCACCATATGCACCACATTGGCTTCTTCCGCAGCTTCGGCCAGCATTCGGGCATCTTGGAAGGTCTCAGCAAGTGGCTTTTCGGAAAGGAGGTGGATTTTCTTGTCTAAAACCTTGAGTCCTATCGGCAAGTGAAAACGATCTGGTGTTACGTTTGTTACGGCGTGAATATCAACGGTAGAGAGCATTTCATCCACATCTGTAAAGACGAAGGGGATGCTGTGGATGGCGGCAAATTCTTCAGCGCGTTCGCGAACAACATCACAACATGCGACCAAATTGGCTTCTTTGATCGCAGAAAAAGCCCGCGCATGGGTATGTGCCATGCCACCTGTTCCAATAATGGCCAACTTAACCTGATCCATAGTCTTGTATTTAGGCTTCGGAAAACGCAGCATCGAAGGCGCGGTTTGAGGATGGGAAATCCTTTGCACGAATAAAAGCACAAGCTTCTTTTGCCCCGTGTTCTCTGTCCATCCCACTGTCTTCCCATTCAATTGAAAGGGGGCCTTGATAGCCAATCCGGTTCAAAGCCCGAATGACCTCTTCAAAATTGATACTGCCCCGTCCGGGAGAACGGAAATCCCAAAAACGTCTGGCGTCGCCAAAATTCACATGTCCACCAAAAACACCTACTGGTTTTGCAATACTAGACCACCAGACGTCTTTCATGTGTGCATGGTAAATCCGATCGCCAAATTGCTCGATGAAGGCCACATAATCCACACCTTGATAACCAAAATGGCTGGGATCGTAGTTGAATCCAAATGCTTTTCGACCATCTAGGGCTTCAACCGCGCGTTGGGCAGAGGCGAGGTCGAAGGCGATTTCGGTTGGGTGGACTTCTAATCCAAACCTGACGTCCACTTCGTCAAATACGTCTAAAATGGGATTCCAGCGTGTTGCAAAATCTGCATACCCGGCCTCAATCATGGCATCTGTTACTGGCGGGAACGAATACAAAAGATGCCAGATGGAACTTCCCGTAAAGCCATTCACAACGGATACGCCTAATTTAGCGGCGGCACGCGCCGTGTTTTTCATTTCCTCGGCAGCACGTTGCCGCACGCCTTCTGGATCGCCATCGCCCCAAATTTCGGGTGAAAGGATGCTTTGGTGACGTTCATCTATCCGATCGCAGACTGCCTGACCAACCAAGTGATTGCTGATGGCAAAGACTTTAAGTCCATATTGTGCCAATAGATTCTTCACATTTTGGCAATAATCTGGCTCGGTAAGTGCTCTATGGGTCTCAAAATGATCTCCCCAGCAGGCCAGTTCAAGGCCATCAAAGCCCCAAGAAGCAGCTTTTTTCGCCAATTTCTCTAAGGGAAGGTCTGCCCATTGGCCTGTAAACAAGGTAATTGGTCGCGACATATTTTTTTATATAAGTTGCTGTGAGGTAAACTTTACAATACGGTTTTCAGGTCAATAGATCAAGTACCACATGTTATTTTGTTGTAAGAATGTGGGCTATCGGTATGGAAATCGTGTTTATGCTGCCACACCCATATTGGATTGAGCGCTTTTAGGCCAAATGTTGCGGCAACAGTGGCTATTTTCTCGCCAGAATCATCAATCCAAAACCGATTAAGAGAAAAAAAGCGTGAGGTAAAAGCGTTGCAATCATTGGATCCAACTCGCCAGAGTAGCCAAATGGTTCTATGGTTTTGATCATGGCCAAATAGACAAAGGCCACCATGATACCAATCGAAAGCTGGGCTGCTTGTCCGCCTTTTCTTCGCGTACTTGCGAGGGAAAAGCCCAACAAAATTACAATGAGGTTGGTAAATGGATAAGTGAACTTGGCGTAGTAGGCAACCAAGGGCTTACCCAATTCAGAAACCCCGCTGTTTCGCAGTTCGTTCAGATAAGCTTCGGCTTCGGGAATGTTTAGGAGGTCTATATCGTTTGCTGTACGACTCAAGTCTTCTGGTTTCAGGTCTAAAGGAATGGTTATTGAACCGGAGGACTTTGCTCGCCTTATGGTACTATCGGCCTTAAATTCATGGGTTATTGGGTTTAAGAAAGACCATTTTTGTGTTTTATCAGACCAGATCATTTGCTCGGAATCTATGCGTCTGGTCATCTGCTTTTCGGCATTATACGTTTGAAGCGAAACAGAAATAGCGGTTTTTTGTTCACGGCTAAATGATCCGACCTGAAGAATGCGATTTCCCCCCAATTGGCGGAAGATGTTGTTTGATGTTTCTAATTGCTCGCGGCCTTTGTTTAGGTATTTAGATTCCAAACCAATCCTAATTTGCTCCGTTTTTGGCAATATCCAGCCACTGATGTAAAACATACAGAGGGAAAAGAAAACACCGAATAGAAACAGTGGCCATAGTATCCGGTAAAAAGACACACCTGCGGTATAGATTGCTGTAAGCTGAAGTTCTTGCGCGAGTTTACCTGTCAGATAAATACACGCTAAGAACAACGCTGCTGGCATGATTTGGTGGAGGATAAATGGTAAAGCATTGGGATAATAAGACTGGAGGATCAAGGCTTCTGTTGCACCGCGATCAATAAAGTCGTCTATATATTCTAGATAGTGGAGCAGAATAAAAAAGGAGGCCAACATTACCACCAGAACCATGGTTGTTGCAAGAAGCCTCCTCAGGACGTGTAGGTCAAATGTTTTCATGCGTTGCGAAGGATTATGGACGCAAAACGGATAAGCAAGCAAGTAGTTCCTGAAATTTAAATCCGTTATTGCAAATAAAAATTCAATTTTAAACCATAAAGACTTAGCATTATTGCACGTAGCTTTAATTGGCAACGAAAACCCTCAAAAAACTTTTACGGAAAATCTCATGAAAGTACATGAATATCAGGCCAAAGAAGTGCTTGCACAATTCGGCGTAGCAACCCAAGGTGGTTATGTGGCAACCACTGTAGAAGAAGCAATTGCTGGAGCCGAAAAATTGCAAGCCGCTGGCGCAACTCTTTTTGTGGTAAAAGCCCAAATCCATGCTGGTGGACGTGGCAAAGGTGGTGGTGTGAAATTGGCAAGAACCCTTGAGGAGGTGCGCGATAAGTCCGAAGCGATGTTGGGCATGATGCTCAAAACCCATCAAACTGGTCCCGAAGGTCAAAAGGTAAAAAAAATCCTCATCACCGATGGGGTGGACATCGAGAAAGAATATTATCTCGGTATTACATTAGACCGTAGCCGCAACATGAACGTCATTATGGCCTCGACCGAAGGTGGCGTTGAAATTGAAAAGGTGGCAGAAGAAACGCCAGAACTTATTCATAAAACGTGGATTGACCCGACAATCGGTATCCAAGGCTATCAGGCACGACAAATCGCTTTTGCACTTGGCTTCCGTGGAGACTTGTTTAAGCAATGTGTGGGCTTTGTGCTAAAATTATACAAAGCCTATGAAGAAACCGACTGCTCTTTGGCCGAAATTAACCCTTTGGTGACAACCAAAGACGGAAAATTGATGGCCTTGGATGGGAAAATCAACTTCGACGACAACGCATTATTCCGACATGCGGACTTGGCAACCCTGCGCGATACCGACGAGGAAGACCCCTTAGAAGTCGAGGCCAGTGAGTTCCACCTCAATTACATTAAATTGGATGGTAACGTGGGTTGCATGGTTAATGGTGCCGGTTTGGCAATGGGGACGATGGACATCATTAAAATTGCAGGGGGTGAACCTGCAAACTTCTTGGACGTGGGTGGATCGGCGAATCCCCAGACTGTAGAAGCGGGCTTCCGAATCATTCTGAAAGACCCAAATGTAAAAGCGATTTTGATAAATGTTTTCGGCGGAATTGTACGGTGCGATCGGGTTGCACTTGGTGTGGTAGAAGCAGCTAAAAATGTGAACATCAATATTCCTTTGATTGTCCGCCTACAAGGAACCAATGCGGAAGAAGGCCAAGAAATTCTCAAAAACAGTGGTCTTAAAATTGAAACGGCCATTTTATTGAAAGAAGCTGCCGAAAAAGTAACCCAAGCACTTGGGGGTTAAATTCCTTTACGCTTTGTCTAAGCCCGTCTTGGTACGGGCTTTTTTTTATTCACACGGCGTAGCTACAATTTCCACTCGGCGACACTGCGCACTTGGCTTGTTAACACATCCGCTTTCTGGTTTTTCGGCGGCCAAGGTCGTTTGTATTCTGGAAGGGTCAACCCCACGTGCTGTTAGAAAATGAGCTGTTTGCCGTGCCCGTTGTCCCGCACGTTGTGCTGTGGGTTCATTGCCATCTCCAAAGCCCTTAATTGCCAAACAAACAGATGGGCATAGGATCAATTGGTCTAATGAATCTTCTAAGGAAAGTTGGGCCTTAGCATCAAGTTCCACATTTCCAGACGAAAATTGGATAGCTGGAATACGTCTTATGGTTTTACACATTTGATTTCTTGTAACAAAAACGCGGGTAGATCGGGAGGTTTTGCCACATTCATTCTCTGCTGTAACGCGCAGCGTCTGAAAGTCCGCTGGCAAGCGTGCCACTAAGTTTGCCGTCCTGGAGGCTGTGACGAGGGGAAATTCCCAGCGGAATTGTAATGGATCGGTTCCATTCCCTTTGGCCGAGAAAGAGGCTTCTTTACCTTCTATAATGTTTCCGGGTACTTGGATGGCGGTGATCAGGGGTGGGATGCAATCAGGCATGGGTTCAACAACTTTTACATCAAAGGTCTCGGAGGATTTTCGTTTTTTATGGACAACCTCGATGGTTACACTAACATTGCCAACTTCATTAAAGGTACGCACGACCTCTTGTCCGGAAGAAGTTTGACCGTCGCTAAACTTCCAAATGACCATTGCAAGGCTGTCTTCGGGGGCAAGACGTATGCTGAAGGAAACTGGCTCGTTCGTCTGTGCAACTGAAGGGATTTCTCGGTCCAAAATGACCATAGATTTTTTTCCTGCATTACGCCGATCTGAGGTGTTACTTTTGAAGTGTAACGCTAACCCAACGACATAATAGTTTTGATAAACGCCTTTTTGAGCTGAATTTGTGGCATAGGGCAAATATCGGAATTGTGCTTTTCCGACGAGAACAAGCGCGGGGTGGAACTTTATCTTGATACCCCATCCCGCAAAAGGAGCGGTTTTCTGCCTTTGTTCCGTCGTTCCTAAAAGATAGGCAGTGCCCACATGTAAGAAGGGCGAAAGTACACTCCGTGGGAACGCAGAAAACTGTGCTTCGGCAGCAATTTCCTCAAGCGCCAATTTATTCGAGGTCGCCCGTTTTTCCATATTACCACCAATACCTACATTGAACCATGATAGAATAGAATGGCGGAGCGATAAGCCAACTCCGGAAAACTGCATTTCTTTCTGCGCCAATAAGAGGCTTCCTAAGTGGGGCTTAATGGTTGTTCTGCCATCACTCCAACGGGGTGTGAGTTCCAAAAATGGTGCTTTTTGGGCGTATAATGGACTGTTGAACGGCAGCAGCGCGCCGAGGCAGATTAAGATGCGCCGAAAAGACATAGAAAAAACAAGACGAGACATTGGATCGCCATTTAAGGTAAAAAGAGATGGTGATGGGCAGTGCGGGGCGGGTAAGAAGGCTTTTTACAAAGATTTATACATCCAGCATATCCTTAAACGTATTTTGGTGATGCTCTAAACAGTCTTATAAATGGATAATTTATCACCAACAAAGGCTATTATCAAGTTAAACAATATACGGCATAACCTGAAACTGCTCAGTCGCTATACGGATCATTCAGAAATGATGGCCGTCATCAAGGCAAATGCGTATGGACATGGCGCAGTAACAGTGGCAAAGTGTTTGGAAAGCGAAGGCATTACATGGTTTGCCGTTGCAACCGTTCCCGAAGCGATAGAACTGCGGCAAAACGGTATTAAAGGCAGAATCTTGGTCCTTGGAGCGCTCATTCCAGAGGCTCTTCCGGCTTATGAAACATATCAGTTAGACCTAAACCTACATGACAAATCCCTTGTAAATCGTCTTATTAATGTTCCATACCACCTTAATATCCATGTAAAGGTAGATACTGGGATGACGCGACTGGGGATTTTGCCAGCAGAATTTGAAGAAGTGGCAGCAGCCTTGGCCCAATACCCTCATCTCAATGTAGTGGCTAATTGGACGCATTATGCTTGCGCCGACGACCTTGCCCAAGATGCCTTTACCCAATCACAAAAAGACTTATTTTCCGTTATTGCAATACAAAAAAATCATTTACAAAACACCGGAGGAATCCTAAACCCAACAGGACACTCGGAAAAAATTTCCCCCCACTTGGTACGGATCGGTGTCGGATTATGGGGCTTTGATCCTTGCGAACCACAGCAACTAACCGGATTACGTCCGGCAATGTTGTTCCAAAGTAGAGTTGCACAGGTAAAGCGGATCACAAAGGGAAGCAGTGTCTCCTATGGAAGAACATGGTTTGCCCCTGAAGATACCTTCGTTGCAACCGTGGCCGCAGGCTATGCGGATGGTTACACACGGAGTCTAAGCAACAAAGGGTGGGTAGAAGTAAACCACCGACGTTACCCAGTTGTTGGACGAATTTGTATGGATATGTTTATGATCCATGTCGGTAACAAACAAACCGTAGTGGAAGGTGATGAGGTCATCCTCTGGGGAAGTGACACCTTGGGTGCTACCGAAGTAGCAAGATGGGCAGAGACGATTCCTTACACACTCGTGACGGGTGTTTCGAATCGCGTACCAAGATTTTTTGTTGAGGAATAATGCTTGTTAATATCTTCAGGGATGCTTATCTTTCAAAACCTATTAACTAAATTAACATTTAATATGCGCTCCACGTTAACGCTAATTTTATGTTGCTTCTTGATCCAGACGGCATCCGCACAGTTTGCGGCCACCTGGTCTGAACGCGCAGACTTAAATACAACACTGCCCACTTCTATCCGTGTTTTTGAAGACAAGGCCATTCCAGCCTATTATGTGCGTATTGACTTGGCGGATACAAGCAGTTTTGTAATCAAGAGTTTACTTTCCTCATCGGGATCCGAAACCGTTTCATCCTTTGCCACAACAAACAAGGCATTTGTTACCATCAATGGCGGTTATTTTGGTGGAACCAGTTCTTATAGCTTAATCGCACAAAATGGTAAAGTTTTAGTGCCAAATATCAAACAACTAAACAGAAGTGGCCTGCCATATTTCCCAACTCGGTCTGCTTTTGGGATTATGGATCGCAAAAAGAGAACACCTGATATTGCTTGGACATATGAAGTAAATGGAGCTATATATGCCTATCCTGCTCCTTCTCCAAACAAACAAGGTACTCCGCAGCCCCAACCAACCGAAACCACTCCTGCAGGTGGGGCAATATGGAATGTATATGAAGGAATAGGTGGAGGTCCCGTCTTGGTAGAAAATGGCGTCCAAAAAGTTACTTGGGAGGAAGAAGTCTTTTTTGGTTCCGGCGTTGAGTCTAATAACCAAGACCCCCGTTCGGCGATAGGTTATACCGCTGATGGTACATTGATTTTGATGGTGGTTGATGGCAGAGGCTCCGGTCGTGGGGCAACACTACCAGAAATGGCCAAGTTGATGATAGACTTGGGTGCTGTAGAAGCCATGAACTTAGACGGTGGTGGTTCCTCTACGATGGCCATCGGGCAAACCGTCATCAACAAACCTAGTGATGGTGTAGAACGTAAAATCCCGACCGCGCTTGCGATTATGCCAAAACCAAAACCTCCTGCACCTTCGGCAGATACGATTATTGATACTGGAGATGCTTGTTGCTACAAAGAAAGTGGACCGAATGGCTGGTTCGAAAGCGCCAATACCCCTTTCCATGGAACCACCAAAGCACGCTTAAATGAAACCGGCTCCGGTTCCGATAGAGCTACGTTTTACCTTAAAAACCTCCCAAAAGAAGGTGATTATGATGTCTCGGCATGGTGGATTCCTTCTTTTAATCGGGCTAAAGATACTCCCTTTACCATTTACCAAAATGGCGTAGGAACGACCATAAAAACGGACCAGTCTGTCCCCACAACGGCTGGACTGTGGAATAAACTCGGAACCTTTAAGCTTGCACCGACCGATTCCGTTGTGGTTTCAGATAATGCAAAAGGTGATAGTGCCCCAAGCTATGTTGTGACCGATGGCCTAAAACTCACCCTGAAAAACACTACACCCACAGAGCGTGAATCCTTACCGGCTCAATTTAGTACCTTTACCGTCTTCCCGAATCCAACACAAAACCGCTTTTGGGTAGAAATCTCTAATCCAAAAATGGAAAACGTGACCCTAGAGGTCTTTGATGTTTTAGGGCGTCAAATTTTGTTCGATACCTCACGATTTTATGGAACCGAAAAACGCTCTCTCTCGCTCGCAGGTAAAGCAAATGGCATTTATTATGTACGTGCAACAATCGCCAACAAAACCATTACACGGTCTATTTTGTTGAAGGAATAAGGATGAAATGTGTTGTTTTTATGAAGACAATCCATCGTCTTCACAATATTTGTATCTTGTCTTCATAATTCGATTTTGTTTCCATAACTCACCGGGCTGCGTAAAGCCTGATAAATAAAACATTTATGGTTAAGACAACCAATACTTCTCATCTTACCATTCTCGTCGTGGATGATGAGGAAGATGTAAATGACGTCATAACCCTTTTCTTGTCTCAAGAGGGTTACAATGTGATCAACGCCTTTGACGGGGAAGAAGCCATCGCAAAAGCCACTACGGAAGTAGATTTAATTGTATTGGACATAATGTTGCCCAAAATTGATGGCTTCGAGGTTTGTCGTAGGCTTCGTTCTCGCGTTGAGACTGAGACCATTCCAATCGTTTTCTTAAGTGCGAAAGGCGAAGAAGAAGACCATGTACGGGGCTTAATGCTGGGTGCAGATGCTTATTTGACCAAGCCCGTTGCGCCACAAGTCCTTATCGCAAACGTTAAAGCAGTCATTCGTAGAACCGGTATTGAAGAAAGCCGTACCCTTTCTGTTCGTGACCTAACCATCTTCGAGGAAGAATATCGTGCAGAGTACGAGGGCAAAGATTTGGGTCTTACACTGACCGAGTTCGAGTTGTTGATGTTTTTAGTACGTCACCCACGTAAGGCATTTACCCGCCAACAACTCCTCGAAACCATCTGGAAAGATGCCATGATGGTGACCGAGCGCACAGTTGATGCGCACATTAAAAACCTACGCGAAAAGTTAGGTAAATTTGCTGTCTATATCCAAACCGTTCGTGGCGTAGGCTATCGTTTCGTAGAAGAGGACGTGGACAAAGAATGATGTTGCATTCGAAAGGGAACACCCCAAAAAAAAGGAATTCCTTCGATAAAAAAAAACTGCCTAAAGTGCTGGCCTGGTACGTCAATTCATTTTTGAGACGGGCCAGCACACAATCATGGCTAATTGCGACTAATCTACTCTTCTTAGCGGTTATTTCAATCTCTATTGCGCTCTTTATCCAGTTTTATAGCAGTCCGCGACTCAATCGTTTAGAATCTCAAGAAACAGAACGCCAAATCGGCCTCTTGTCTAAATTGCTCCAAAGCAGCAAAGGTATCGAGGAGGTCAAATTACAGCTAACAACCTTTTCATCGCTTTCTGGAACAAATTTCGGCCTTTTTTTTCCCGATGGAACTGCGATAACAACACCTGGTTTTCGGGTCGAAAGCAAGATCACGGCTAAAAAAAACATCTCACTTAATCAGCTTAAGGAACATACGCAAGGAACCCTCATTGCCAATTATGGACATTCTTCCTTTCTCAATGAGATGAATAGGAATGGAACGTATATCCTGCTCTTTTCGATTGTCACTGCAATTTGCTTTATTTGGTTGGCAAGTTGGCTGGCATCCAGAAAGATCACCCAGCCTTTACAAAAGATCACCCAAACTGCTAAACGCATAAATAGTGGCCAATTAGACGAAGAAATAAAAATTAAATCCCAAGCGGCTGAAATTCAAGACCTCGCAGAAAGCCTAACCTTAATGTCACGTCGCTTCCGGCTTGATATTCGAGAACTTAAGCGCTTAACAAGTTTCCAAAATGAATTTCTGGGAAATGTAAGCCATGAAGTCCGTAACCCCATTTTTGCTATAGGTGGATATATTGAGGCCCTAGGTGCTGATAATCTGACCCCAAAAATGAGGCAAATATACGTGGGTAAAGGCTTAAATAATGTACAGCGGCTAAATGGTCTATTCTCAGACCTTCTTGAAATTGCCAGATTGGAGTATCGAGAGGAAACGATAAAGCCTGAATCCTTTGACCTAAAAGCACTCTTAGATGAAGTCGCAGACGAGTTGGACTATCTGGCGCAAGAGAAATCGTTAGAATTGGTGGTGGATAACGAGCCTCAAAAAGTCTATGCCGATCGTAGCAGGGTTCGACAGGTATTGACCAACCTCCTTCAAAATGGACTTAAATATACCGATGTTGCACATGGCGTTGTCCGCGTAAGGTATCGCAAAAATGGCAATAAAGTACGCATCGAAGTCTTGGATAACGGGCGGGGCATCCCCGAAGAACATTTGGATCATATCTTTGAACGCTTTTACCGTGTTGATGCCGCACGTTCTAGGGCAATGGGTGGAACAGGACTAGGTCTAAGTATTGTCAAGCAGATATTAAATGCACATGGTGAACAGATCTATGTTGAAAGCACAGAAGGTAGGGGGTCTCGGTTTTGGTTTGAATTACCCATCTCTGCACCTGTTCCGTCTGCAAATTCAATTTAGACCATTCCTTAAAGGGGCTATTTTTTGTATATTAGACCTTAGTCTAACGTTCCCCTGCGCATTGAATGACCTACGCATAATTTGACTACATGTTCAATTAGTGGGATAGGTTGTGGAGCGTTTAGAGACCAAACGACCTTTATCATCGTTTCTTGCTCATTCTTTATGCTACAAACTTCTCCTTTAGCAATGGAAGTTGCTTCAGATTTGCAAACACAAATTAACTTGCCAACCATTGGGCACTGCGTTGATTTGGCTCCCCAAACGGTTACCCTGACTGATTTCTCCAAGGATATAGCCTTGAATGCGTATCGGACAATGTACACCGCGCGCCGATTAGACGAAAAGATGCTCATGCTTCTAAAACAGAACAAGGGCTTTTTTCATATTGGTGGAGCGGGTCACGAAGCCATCCAAATGGCACTGGGTATGCAAATGGAAATTGGTGAAGATTGGGCACATATCTATTACCGAGATCTCTGCCTAAGTTTGGCTATGGGAATTACCCCACGCGAGGTTTTACTTCACCACTTGGCCAAAGCCGATGACCCCTTTTCGGGTGGCCGCCAAATGTCCGAGCATTTTTGTAGTAAATCATTAAATATCGTTGTCCCATCGGCAGAAGTAGGTTCGCAGTTTTTACCTGCAGCCGGACTTGGTTTGGCATTAAAACACAAAAAAGAAAAGGGTATAGTTTATGTTGGATGTGGCGACGGTGCAACCTCTCAGGGTTCTTTTTTTGAAGCCCTCAATTGGGCCTCCCGCGACCGTGCACCAGTCCTTTTTGTAGTGCAGAACAATGGCATTGCGATTTCTGTGCCTGTAACGGATCAAACTGCGGGTGGAACGGCATTTAAACTCGCTGCCGGCTTTGAAGGTCTTGCACGTATTGAGGTGGATGGAACCGATTTGGCCAAGAGTTATGCGGCTGTTGCGGCTGCACGGAAATACATTCTTAAGGGCAACGGCCCCGTCATGCTCGTGGCCCATACCGTTCGTCTTCTACCGCATTCATCCTCGGACAACCACGCTAAATACCGCCCCAAAGCCATTTTAGAAGCAGAAAAGAAACAAGATCCTTTGGCACGTCTCGAAATTCAGTTGATCGAAGCCGGATACGCCACAGAGGACTACCTGCACGAGATTAAAAAGCAAATCAATAAAGACATTGATCACGAAGCGCATTGGGCTGCCAAACAGCCAGATCCTGACCCCGCTAACCTGAATAGCCATGTTTTGTTTGATGGCGACTTGGGCTTAGAATATGAAAAATCTGTACCAAATGGCCCGGATATTGTGGTGGTGGATGCCATTAACAATGCCCTTAAAGAGGAAATGGCAAACGATAAAAACGTGATTGTTTACGGCGAAGATGTCGCTGATGGCAAAGGAGGCGTCTTTACGGCCACCCGTGACCTATCAAAAATGTTTGGCCACGATAGATGCTTTAATTCGCCACTGGCGGAAAATTCTATCATTGGGACAGCTGTTGGCTTCAGTCTTTTGGGATACAAGCCCGTTGTTGAGATTCAGTTTGCCGATTATGTTTGGCCGGGTCTTCAAGCCATTCGTAATATGGTTTCTACGTTTCGTTGGCGTTCCAATAACCTCTTTGAATGCCCGATGGTGATCCGAATCCCAACGGGTGGCTATATTCATGGCGGCCTATGTCATTCACAAAATATTGAAGCATTTTTTGCCCATATGCCCGGCTTGGTTATTGTAATGCCCTCTAATGCAGCCGACGCAAAAGGATTGCTAAAAACGGCTATTCGGTCAAAAGACCCAATTTTGTTCTTAGAACATAAATTCTTGTATCGGCAACCAGTGGCTAAAACACCAGAGCCAGACGAGAACTACTTGGTGCCTATTGGTAAAGCCAAAGTCGTACAAAAAGGAAAAGACTTGACGATTGTAACGTATGGTGCACTTGTTTATAAAGCCATGAACGTCGCACGTGCCTTAGAAAAACAAGGTACTTCGGTTGAAATTATAGACATACGCACCATTTTGCCATTCGACGCTGAAACCGTCATCGAATCGGTTAAGAAAACCAATCGTGTGATGGTTCTTCATGAAGACCATGAGTTTATGGGCTTTGGAGCCGAAATTTCTGCACAAATCACCCAAAATGCCTTCCGACATTTAGATGCACCCGTAAAACGGGTTGCAGGAACTTTTACCCCAACACCATTCTCTGATGTTTTAGAACGTGCAGCATTGCCACAAGACCAAGAAATCCTTGAGGCAGCAAAAGAACTGTTGGCTTTTTAAATCCTAAATCCATGCGCCATATTTTTTGCACCTTTTTCCTCCTGCTTTTGGGTATCTCTTCGCCTACCTTCGGCCAAACAATCGAAGTAACGCAACCAAGCCACGTTTTCGGGAACATTACGGAAGGCACAAAAGCCAGCCATGTTTTTCGGTTTGTAAACCGAGCCAAGTCGCCATTGAGTATCCGCGATGTACGGGCATCTTGCGGGTGTACAACGCCAGAATGGACCAAAAAGGAAATACGACCAGATAGTACCGGTTACATAAAAGTGGTATATGACTCCACGGGACGTCCCGGGCCGTTTTCAAAATCTGTCGTTATGACCACTACTTTGGGTGAGGATGTTTTTTTGGGAATTTCGGGTAATGTAGTCCCCGTCTCCTTGAGCGATAAGCCGCGACAGGGCGCATTAGCCTTTGAACATGAACGGATTGAATTAGGGCTTCTCCGGACGTTAGACACAGTAGAAATCACCTACTTGTTCCAAAATTTAGGATCAAAGCCGGTAAAAGTCCTTAATGTATGGGCTGCCGGAAATCAGGCTATTGGCAACTGGGAGAAACAACCAATATTCCCCCAAGAACTATCCAAAGTTGTTATAAAACTTTCAAATGCTTTGGTGTCAAAAAGCGGAAAATTTGAGATTCCCGTACTCATTGACACAAATGATGCAGAACAGCAAAAAAAATCCCTTCTCATTGTCGGGGAACTTGAAGGGATCTAAAATTACAGAAAAACAGGCTATTTGATGCCTGCAAGGTCTGGATGTTCATCCACCAAGTATTTCTCAAAGCTATTGGGAAAGCCCATATCTATTAATTGCATTTTTGCAAGAGTAGCTTCTTCTTTTCGGTCATACTTGCCATACAAAACGCGATACATTATTACGCCTTGTGCGGTCTGGATACTTCGGATCGTCGCTTCAGATCCTAATTTTGCAACCACTTTTTCAGCTAAAGCACGCTCTTTAGATGCTGACACTTGTATGGCCCAAGCCTCAAAGTCTTTTGGAACACGGGACACGTAAGCCGGAACTTGGGAAAGAATATAAATTCTTACGGGGACTACACCCGGATTTATCATGCCAATCTCTTGTGCAGCACCAAATGAAAGGTCAATGATGTTGTTGGAACCATACAAAAAAGGCCCTCTGTCATTGATTCTTACAACCACTTCCTTTTGGTTATTCAGGTTGATCACGGAAACCATCGTACCAAAGGGTAGGTATCTATGTGCGGCAGTTTTCGCACTTGCATCGAAAACCTCTCCAGAGGCAGTAAGCCTTCCCGAATACGAATGGGCATAATAGGTAGCCCAGCCTGCAGCAAAGGCATTGCCGATCGGTACTGCGGGGCGCCCTCGGCTGTAACTTGTTACGACACTTGTTCCGACATTGGTTGTGTAATAACCTGCATTATTAGACGTTGCCGTTGGAATGGGGGCAGCGCTTTTGGGTTGAGCAAAGACGCTCATCTGTATTGTGTAGTACAATACGATCGTAAGGAAGTAGATTTTTTTCATTGATTCAATTTTGTTGCGGAAAGGATAAGGGTATTGATTTCCCCAACAAAATTCATTCCAAATCCAGTAATACTTATTCTAAATAGTAAATTGACGATTAAGATGTTTGGGTATTCTAAACATTGTACAACGCCCGATCTAAGTCCTCAATCAAGTCATTTACATGCTCAATCCCAACAGAAAGCCGGATTAGTGAGTCGTGAAGTCCAGAAGCATGTCTAATATCGGCTGGGATAGAGGCATGGGTCATGGTTGCGGGATGATTTACCAAACTTTCCACTCCGCCTAAACTTTCCGCTAGGGAAAATAATTTCGTGGAAGACATGAACTGAATGGCCTTGTCTATGACATCGTTTTTAAGTATAAAACTTAACATCCCACCAAAATTTCGCATCTGCCGTTGGGCCAAAGCATGGCCTTCGTGTGTTTCAAGACCCGGATAATACACCTCACCAACTTTTGGATGGTTCTTCAAAAAATGGGCGATTTGTTGGGCATTTTCGCCATGACGATCCATGCGAACGGCCAAGGTCTTTATACCTCTTAGCGTCAAGAAGCAATCCATAGGCCCCGGAACCGCACCAGCAGATTTGACTTGGAAGCGGAGACGTTCGATCCATGTTTCGTCATTTGTACATATAGCACCGCCAATAACATCAGAGTGGCCGCCGAGATATTTGGTGGTAGAATGTAAAACCATTGTCGCCCCCAAGCGCAGTGGTTGCTGTAAATAGGGCGAAGCAAAAGTATTGTCCACTACGACATCAATCCCAAATTGAGTCCCTATTTTTGCAATGGCTGCTATGTCCAATATTCGGATTAACGGATTGGTTGGGGTTTCGACCCATAAAATGCGCGTTTGTGGCCGGATAGCTTCTTCAATTTCGGAAAGGTTGCGCATGTCCACAAAGCTAAAGGCGAGACCAAACCGCTCGAAGGTTTGCGTAAATAGGCGATAAGTTCCGCCGTAGAGATCGCTGGTAGCAATGATGTGATCTCCGGGCGATAAGGAACGCATAATGGCATCGGTAGCGGCCACACCTGAGGCAAATGTTATTCCAGTTTTGGCTGCTTCTAATGCTGCCAAGTTTTCTTCTAAGGCGGTACGGGTGGGGTTGTGAACCCGTGCATATTCGTAACCCTTGTGGTCTCCGGGAGTAGCCTGCACAAAGGTTGAGGTCTGATAAATGGGCGTCATGATTGCACCCGTTGTGGGATCCGGTTGCTGGCCTGCATGGATGGCTAACGTTTCGGCGTGGTAGGTATTCATGTTTTTTAAGAAGGTTAATTTGAATAAAATAGGCCAGACCTATAAAAGATCTGACCCAAAATACATCAACAACTCTATAAAGAGGCCCTAATTTCCTGCACAACTATAAGCTTCAGTCGTTTTTGGATCTTTAGTACCCAAAATCTGTGCGTAGATGCTAAACAACGACTGGCAAATTTGCTTATTGTCCCGTTTGGCTGCTGTGTTCTGTGCCCGAACTTTTTCCAACAAAGGCATTGCTTTTCGGAAGAAATTGTCTCGTTCTCCTTTAAGCGTATTGAATTTCTGTATTTCGTCCGACTTTAATTCAATCATTAGTTTGTTGACAGCAGCAGCTTTGTTAAAGTATGCGATACCAATATTATAGACCACATTTTCGTCTTCACCGTTCAGGGAAAGCGCACGTTCCAAAATAGGCATGGCTTCATCAAACTTATCCAATTGTAGCAGAAGGTTGCCCCAACGGAGGAGGTTGTCAAAGTCCCTAGGGTTTTTTTCATCCTGTGCTTTGTAATTGGCTAAGGCCTGATCTGCTTGTCCTGATTTACGGTAAGCATCTGTCAACATCGCCGAAATCTGCTCGTTGGCTGGGAACTTGGTCGCCGCTGGTTCTAAGATACGAAGGGCATCGTTTGCCCGATCTTTGAGGAGATATAAGTATATATTGCCAAGAAGTACATACGAATCCTCTTTTGCACGGCCCGTTTTAATGGCTTGCTCGTATGGATCAGCGGCCTGCTCATATTTTTCCATTTTATAGTAACTCCGACCCAATAATTCAAACGCATAGGTAGAATCCGGCAAAAGGGTTGTGGCATTTTTAAAGTGTCCGGCTGCTTTTTCTGCCATACCCGCTTGCGTACTATTAAACGCATTTACGCCGTCGTTTATCTCTAATGCCCACGAACTGAGTGCAATTCGTCCAAGATCAGCAACTTGTTTGGGGTCTAATTCCTTTGCTTTTCCAACGGCTGTAGCCATTTCAGCATATTTAGTAGCACGCACGAGGGGGTCTGTCGCTCCTTTTGCAATCTCAGCCAAGGCCATTGCCTTATACTTCCATGCTTCCGCGTTGTTTGGGTTTGTTTCAATGGCCTTCTCGAATTTGGTAAGGGCTGTTGCATAGTCTTTGCTGTTCATATTGAGCTTGCCCCCCTCGACATTGGGGTCACTCGAACAACCAGCACCCATCGTAAACAAGCCTGCTACAACAAATGCCAAAAGCAGGTATGGGTTTATTCTTTTGTACATGTTCAAAAAGTTTAATGGATAGGAAAAGGAACGGAAAAGGCTCTCCGTTGTGGAATATTGAAGAAGGTAACAACAAAAATCCAATAGAACAATGATCCTAGTTCAACATCGGCGGATTACCTTCAATCTTAAAAAACATTACACCGAAATAACATTAAAAAATGTAGGGGATTCACCGAAGATGCAGTCATTTATCCATGTACCTCAATTTCACCCTTTCCCAATCCAAAACCTGCCATATGGAGTTTTTTCGTTGGACGACGCATCAGAGAGACACGTCGGAGTGGCGATAGGGGATTATGTTTTAGATCTGACACTTTGTGAGCGGATGGGCTTTTTAACACTTTCGGACGCGGCTGGATATTTTCAAGATGGCGTCCTTAACACCCTTATGGGTAAATCTCCAGACGTTTGGTCTGATGTAAGAAAGCAAATTGTTAACCTTTTGTTAAGAAATTCAGTTTTGGAAAAAGAAGGCCGCGAAATTTGGCAAAAAGTGATTTTTCCACAAGAAAATATTTTAATGTATGTACCTGTAAATATAGGAGATTACACAGACTTCTATGCATCCATCAATCATGCAAGCAATGTAGGGAAAATTTTCCGTGACAAAGAGAACCCTCTTTTATTAAACTGGACAAAAATGCCCATAGGTTACCATGGGCGGTCAAGCAGTATTCGGGAATCGGGCGCGCCTCTTTATCGGCCCAAAGGACAATATCAAAATCTTCAGACTGGGGACGTCATTTTTGGCCCCAGTCTTCAGTTGGATTTTGAGTTGGAAATGGGGGCATACATCGGAACTGGAAATGTACTTGGCGAACCAATATCGGTTCTTGAGGCGTCACGGTACATCTTTGGGTTCAGTTTGCTAAACGATTGGAGCGCACGAGACATCCAACGCTTTGAGTACCAACCACTCGGACCTTTTTTGGGGAAGAACTTTGCTACCTTCATTTCCCCGTGGGTAGTTCCGATGGAAGCTTTGGAACCGTTTATCGCTTTTTACCCAAAACAAATGGGAATTTCCGGTTATCTGGAACAAGAATTGTTGCCAAAGATAGAAGTAACGCTTCAGGTTTTTCTAAAAACCAAATTTAGCAACAATTCTGTTCTTCTCAGCCAAACCAATACGAATGAGGTGTATTGGTCGTTTGAGCAGATGATCGCCCACCACACCATTAACGGTTGTAACCTTCGTCCCGGAGACCTCCTTGCTAGCGGGACAATCAGTGGTTCGTCACCCGATGCTTATGGCAGTCTATTGGAAATGACTTTCGGAGGACAAGTTCCAATTGCTGTTGGAGCAGAAGAACGAACTTGGTTACAAGATGGCGATACTGTTACCTTCAAGGCTTTTGCAAAGCATACAGAATATTGCATCGGCTTTGGTGAGGTGACGGGTACAATACTCCCACCGAGATAAGTTTTTCACCACCAATCTTTTTCACATATAAACTGGAGTACAAAATGCTTCGGAAAGGTGTATTGGTGGGCATAAGTTTGCTCATTTTAAGTATTGTCGTTGTCAAAGCGCAATGTGCATTTCTTCAAAAAGTTCCTCTTGAAGATCGCATTCGTGACGCAGCATTTATTGTTGAAGGTGAAGTAATTGAGAAGAGATCTTATTGGGATGACCAAAAGGAGATGATTTATACAGCCTATGAGGTTTCTGTACGACAAGTCCTAAAAGGCTTGCCTTACACCGGAAAAGTAACTGTCATAACACAAGGCGGGCAAGTTGGAGCGATAGGGGTGGATGTACATCCTTCGCCAGGACTGGAAGTGGGTGCTTTAGGAATGTTTTTACCAGTACAACCGAACCCCAAGAGTCTTTCTAAAAAGAATTCCTTTGAAGGACCTATTGGGTATGTTGGCCCTTTGGAATACATCACCTACGACCCAACAGACTTCACCCCAGCCGATCCCTTGTTTCGTTACACTTCTCTACAAACTTTGTATCAAGGCATCCGTGCAGTAACCGGAGAACAGTCAGTATTTGTACGGGAATTACCGAAATTCCAAATTCCGGTATTGAATAAGAACGCAGCTACACCTTCGATCACAAGCCTTTCGCCATCTACAATTGCCGCCGGAGCAGATCAACAACTCACCATATCAGGCTCGAATTTTGGTTCATACAATGCCAGCAACTCTAAAGTTTATTTTAAAAATGTGGATAATGGCGGCTCAACGTATATCGAAGCGCATTCAAGCCTGATTGTTTCTTGGACAAATACCCAAATTGTGGTTAAAGTGCCTGCAAAGGCTGGTTCTGGGACTGTTAGGGTGCAAAATAGTGACCCCGCAACGGGCACTTCTTCCTCCGTGATCTACATCCCTTATGCCCACGCGACGCATACGCATGGATATACAGGAAACATCACCCGTAGAAGATTAATTGACAACAATGCTGAGGGTGGATATACCTTCTCTTATAGCACGGAGACTTCTGGAAATGGTGTCAATTTTTACACCCATGCCGCGAAAGCCGCTTTTGAACGTGCAATAAGTACTTGGAAAACGAATACGGGCTTTAATGTCCTTAGTGGAGGAAGTTCGAACCTAAATGTGAAGGCTTTCGACGATGTAAACCTTGTTCGTTTTGACAACGACAACAACCCGATCACTTCAGGTGTGTTGGGTATAGCAAGTTCATGGTATTCCGATTTTAATCCATCACCGGGGGATACTTACGATATCTCCGTCGTTCTTGAACTTGATGTGGTTTTCAGAAGGACAGGTACTGGGGGAATTACATGGAATTTTGGTCCTGGGGCAACGCCCGGCTCCCCAACGCAATACGATTTTGAGTCGGTCGCTCTGCACGAATTGGGGCATACCCACCAGCTCAACCATGTGATTAATTTGGCAAATGCTAACTCTGCTCCAAATGATGGTGGACACTTTATACAAACACCTGACATGGTCACGTCAATTATGCACTATAGCATCTTCAACAACACTGATTTAAGAACGCTGTATAGTGGCGATATTGATGGTGGGGAAGAGATGGTTGCCATTTGCACACCACAGTTCGAGATTGAATCTAGGAAGTCTTGTATGGCTCCCGCATCATTACCCATCTCAATGGTTAGTTTTGATGCAAATATTGCTCAAAAAGACATCATGCTGAATTGGGTTACCATTAGCGAGTACGAGAATTACGGATTTGATATCGAGCATAAAGAAGGAAATGACCCTAACACTCCTTTCGAAGTGATTGGATTTGTAGAAGGAAATGGAACGACCAGTGAACAAAAACAATACCAATTTCTAACGAATGGCTTGTTACCCGGCCTACACACCTTCCGGCTAAAGCAGCGGGATATAGGATTTGGTTTTTCTTACACGCCTGCCATTGAGGTCGTCTTACCCGGTGAAAAGCCTTTTGCGGTTTCTGGCTTGTACCCCAACCCGTTTTCAGAACAGAGTAGCTTCAGGATGTCGGTACAGAAAAAGCAATTGGTACAGATAACCGTTTATGATCTTTTGGGAAGAAAAATAACAGAAATTTTCCGTGACGAAGTTCCCGAAAACAATATTCGCACGTTTACCTTTTCCTCCACAAATTTGCCTTCCGGCTCCTATTTAGTTCGGGTACAAGGAGAAAATTTTGGCCACACCTTTAAAGCAATCTTGAAAAAATAAGCCATCTGGGATACAGTTCGGACAAAATTTGTTTATTGGTGGGGGATTTGTATTATGCTGAATCCTCCACCGCCCTACTGAATCCATCATGCGCTTTTTTAGTACAATATTTTTATTTTTATACGTTGGGAACACTGTTCCTGTTTTTGGCCAATATCTAGTACAGGATACATTACAAGTAAAGGTAAATGGTTTATACCAACTTAGACCCTTTATTGAGCGCAATTCCTTTAGACTTTTTTCTGGACAGAGGTCTCTTGATACCACTTGGTATCGTTTGAATGCAAAAACAGGTGGCCTTAGACTTCTCAAAGACCTTGATTCTAAGCAGCTCTTGGTAGCACAATACCGTGCTTTTCCTCTTGCTGTCCGGCAAACCTATTATCGGTATTTACCGCCTAATTTCAAACCAGATACCACGCTATTGCGCGATTTAAGCGCCTTTCGTCCGCCTCCCCCTAAAAACTATAACCCTTTTGAAGGCAGTAATTTGCAAAGAAGCGGCTCGATTACGCGAGGAATCATTGCTGGAAATAGAAGAGACGTGACCATTGCATCGGGATTTAAAATGCAACTTAACGGAGAAATTGCACCGGGAATACAACTCAATGCCAGTTTAACGGACGAAAACACACCCATCCAGCCAGAAGGAACCACCCAACGAATTAGTGATGTAGATCGAATTGTCATTGGGCTGTCGAGCAAAAATGCCAACTTGAATTTAGGAGACTTTGACCTTGCGATGAACCAAGGCCATTTTGCCAGAATAAACCGGAAATTGCAAGGCATCTCTGTTAAAAGTACGTTTCAACCAGCCTCAACATTGGTGGGTGAACAAAATGTCCGTATCTCGGCAGCAACTTCAAGGGGAATTTACCATAGTATGCAATTTAATGGACAAGAGGGGGTTCAAGGACCTTATCGGCTCTATGGAAAACAAGGGGAATCTTTCATTATTGTTATTGCAGGCTCAGAGCGTGTGTATATGGATGGTCAATTATTGGCACGCGGCGAATCGTTAGATTATGTAATTGACTATGCGTCGGGCGAGATCATGTTTAGTGCAAAAATAATGATGACGTCTGTAAAGCGCATTCAAGTAGAGTTTGAATATACCACCAACAGGTTTTCCAGGAGCCTTGTCGGTGCTCATGCCACATCCGCTTTTTTAAAGGACCGACATGCACCTTCCGGACGTATTTCCTTAGGGGTTAATGCCTTGAGAGAAGCAGACGCCATAGCTTTTACGGAGGAACTTAATGTATCTGACTTAGAATTGGAAGTACTTAAAAATGCTGGAGATGACCCCTTGGCTGCTACTGTTTCAGGTGCAACTTTAGTCCAGTTCGATCCAAAGGCTACCTATACGCAATATGTAAAACGGGATACGGTGATTGCAGGGATTTATCAAACTTTTTACAGGGTGATGCGGAGTTCATCCGAATCTTCTGAGGTTTATCGTGTTCGGTTTACCCAAGTTGAACAAGGAAAAGGGAGTTACATCCGTATAGGGGAAGTTGCTAATGGGATCACCTTTCGGTTTGTTGGGCCAACGAAGGGAAATTATGAACCTCAACGTTTTTTACCAATGCCCCAAGAAAAAGCTTTGGTGACCATGAATAGCCAGGTCATGGTTTTCCCCGGCTTAGAACTGAATGGAGAATGGGCGCTCTCACGGCAAGACTTAAATCGTTTATCACAAGTAAACGATAATAACAATGATGGCCAAGCCCTTCAACTCGGTCTAAATCTTAAACCAATTACACTTGGTGCTTGGCGTCTCGCGGCAAAAGGGCAGTATCGCCATACAGGGGGTAGTTTTGAAGCCTTCGACCGCATCCGTGACATTGAGTTTGCAAGGCAGTGGAACTTAGGTGAGCCAGCTACGGGAGTTGGTTCGGGCATGAAAGGATTTGCCGAAAATAGCCGAGAATTTGAAGTAGGGATTTTTCACACGACAAGGTCTGCTCTTTCTGTTTCTGGAGGGGCAATTTCTTATCCAGGTTTATTTGAAGCCAACCGCTTGGCGGGACAATTAAAAACAGAGCAACCCAAATGGCCACAAACTCTTTACTTAATCGAGAAAATTGACAGCAAGGACAATGCAAACAGCAACCAATCAGACTGGTTAAGGCAAAAAGGCACACTGCGTTCTGCGGTTGGTAAAACCCCAATTCAGGGTGTACTCTCTTTTGAGCATGAGCACAAAATGATCTACAATTCCTCTGTACTTCAAAAAGGGTCTTTTTCCTTTATAGACTTGCAGCCTGAAGTGGGTCTTAAAGGTTCTAAAACCTCTGGACGTGCGGGCCTCGAATTTCGGAAGGAGAAAAAGGTTCTTGATGACGCCTTTGTACCTGAAAACTGGTCATTAACTGGGCGGGCAGCCCTCAACTTTAATCCGTTAACTTGGTTCAATAGCGAAAGCGAATTGGGCTTCCGGCATAAACGATATACGGAAGAAATGAAGCTAAAATCACAAGCCCAAGATGCGTCCTCGTTGCTACTCAAGGGTAATATTAGGGCTACCCCTTGGAAACGTGCCCTCGAAGTTCAGGGGTTCTACGAAGCCACAACCGAAAAATCGCCGATCCTTCAAGAAATTTTTCGCGAGGTACTACCCGGAGAAGGCACTTTCGTGTGGGTAGATGTCAATAAAGATGGCTTGCGCCAAGTAGATGAGTTTTTGCCTGCCCTTTCGCAAATTGAGGGCAATTACGTCCGGTTGTTGGTTCCTTCCGACGAATTAAAACCTGTTGCAAATGTAGAAGCCCGACTTCGGATTTCCTTGGTTCCGCAACGCATTTGGGCACAAAGCACAAGACGTTTTGCAAAAATCATTCGAGCAATCGAAACACAGACCATCGCTGATGTGGCCGAGAAAACAGAAGAGACGAGTTTGGGCAAAGTGTATCGTCTCGCGCCTGAAGTGCTACGACAACCAGAAAAAACCATAAATGGCCGCTTTCGCTTTTCTCAGGATGTGTACCTCTGGCGAAATCACGCAACCTATGGGGCAAGTTTGCAATTTTTGCGCCTTACAAACCTGTCTCGATTGGCAGCGGGCGTAGAAAACCGTATTCAGGAGCGGTGGAATATAGAAACGCGCTATAACCCCACAGTGGCTTATAGAATCCGCATCATGGGCTTGTTTGAACACAATCAGCAAGAAAGCAAAACATTCCTTACCCGTAATTATAATATTTATTCCCAAAATGTACAGTTGGAGGTTCAGTTCCAGCCAAATGTACGCAATATGTTTTCGTTGGGGGTTTTATTGGCCCAAAAAGAAGACCGTTTTGCAAATCCCGCAAAATCTGCTAACATTGTACGGATTCCGGCCAATATCCGCTTGGCACGTGCAGGAAAACTCCAATGGAGCGGTCTTGTTGAATTTGCTTCAATCCGCTTGGAGGGCAGTGCGGATGGGTTAGCGGGTTATGAACTAACCGACGGGCGGGGCGCTGGTACAAATTGGTTATGGAGTTCTCAAGTGCAGTATAGTTTCAACCGCTTACTTCGGGCTTCAGTTTTTTATGATGGTCGCACGGCAACAACCTCTCCCACACTCCACAACTTTCGGGCGCAGGTCAACGCAACTTTTTAGCAGTCTGTGATTTTCGTAAAGCACTTTTTACCAAATTTAATTCTTTTTTTGATTGCGAAATTGATCCTATGCTCATATCTGGAAACTCAGCAAGTCTTGTTTACGACACTTGCCTTCAAAGCATACTAAAACAAGAACTCTTTTGATTTCAAAACCATGTCTATATAGAAAAGAAATATTTCATTGCCCATAAAAACTTTTTTTTTCAAACCTCTTGACATGGAAAAATAAAATTAATATTTTCATTACACTTCATTACACTTCATTACACTTCATTACACTTCATTACACTTCATTACACTTCATTACACTTCATTACACTTCATTACACTTCATTACACTTCATTTAAAAAAGAGGTATGTTATGTTCAAAAAAATTATTTCTTCCGTTGTCTTGGCCGCGCTCCTTTTTGCACCCATTTATGCAAAACCAACCTGCGAGGCAGTTGGCTCTAGGATAGGTGGCAGTGATGCCGATTATGGTTGCGTCATTACTGTTACACAGTTCATGGAAATGACTGGGCCTTGGGATTGGGCTTATTCTGGTTGGAAAAGCGAGCGACGTTGTGCAGGTATGGCTACAGAATATTTTCGTGGATCCGGACAGTACCACTCTTTTGGATACACAAATTTTTCCAGTTCTACTTGCCCTTATTTGTAAATAATTCACCTCCTCAACAATAAATATAACAATTATGAAAAACGCATTATTACTCATTTTTGCTTTAGCTCTTTCTGCTTGTTCAGATAATCTTGGCCCCTCCCAAATGGTAAAAAAACCTACCCAAAATGGTGAAGTAAAACGAATGTTGTTTGGGGATCGTGAAACGGACTCTTCTAAAATTACAGACCCTTTGGCGCATTCCAAAGCAGTCTGGAGAGGGGAGGAACTTGGAGTAGCACTTCATGAAGGCTATAAAAATGGTGTTTCATTGGTTGAAACTTGCAAACGGGCAGACAAGTTGCTAACCGAAAATGCAGAAGGCACTTATGCGTACCAAACACAACAAGCGATTGCACTTTCAATGGTTAATCTGTTGGTGGATAAGAACTTGGATGAGCAAACCAGTGCTTCACTCAAGCAATATACAAAGATTTTGATAGATTCTAACAACCCAGATTTGCCGCTTTTACGTAAATCGTTCCTGAAGCTAAAAGGTCATTGGGATATTGCCGAAGCTGCTTTATATGAAAAGAAGGCCATCCAAATAGCTGAAGCGTGGGTGGGACGCGAAGCAAAAAGTAGGCTGAAGAAGAAGGAAGGTTGTGAGAATTGCCCTAAGCAAGTCCAAGAAGGGAACCAAATGGAAGATGCTGCAACAGAAAAAAGTGTTTCAAGCGTAAAAGAAGCTCTTAGTCTGATGACTAAATCGTAAATTTGAAACCATAATTCAACTTGAAAAGCGGTACTTTCATAAGAAAAAGCCGCTTTCTTGGTTAATGGCTAAAGCCTTAAGTTTCTCATATCTCCGCCTTGAATGACAGCGTTAAGCCTTAATTGCTTCTCAGCGTCTTAGTCTATAATAAAGACAAAGAAACTGATGGTGTACTGATGGTGTGCAGCACGCGGGTTTGATTAAAAAAAGCCGCTCCAGATTATGAAGCGGCTTCTGCTTTCATGGTTTGAAAGATTAAACCGGATTGATTGATTAGAAACGAACGTTCAAGTTGGCTTGAAGTGTAGTACCATTAAAGCCAAACTGGTTCACTTCCCACGGGTACTTAAAGCGTCCACCAAGATCGGTCACTACATCGCCTTTGTTGTCAATCTCATCTGGATAGACATTGAGTAGGTTTGCAACAGTAACACCCAAGCCGACTTTTTTGGAGAAACGGTAGTTGAGTACCAAGTCCGTAACCACCTTTGCGCTAAAGGTTTGGTCCTTGTTTTTATCGGAATCATGTTGCCAAGTCACCTCGCCAAAACGGGTATTGTTCAGAGAAACACTTGCTTTGTTGCGGGTATAATCCAATGCCAGTGTAAATTTGTTGCGTGGACGTGCTGTTGTCACACGGGCTTGCTCTTTACGATTGAACAATACGGCGCCAGATTGCGTGAGTGCCGAAGGTGTTGTTGGCTCGCCATCTAAAACCGTTTCGTTGATGTTGCCGGAAAGTGTAGCGTCTAAATAACCACCAGCAAGACCAATGCCGGCATAACTGATTACCGCATCCACGCCAGAGGTTTTGGTATTCAGGGCATTGATAAAGAATTTGATGGACGTTACATCATAGGTCTTTAAAACTTTACCCACGGGAGAGTTTGGATCGCTTGAATTAATCTCGCCGGAGAACAACACGCGGTCATTAACCGTGATGTTGTAATAGTCTATAGTTGCAGACAAACCGGGAAGTGGTTTTAGGGCGAGGCCAGCGGTAAAGTTAAAGGCTTCTTCTTGTTTCAACTTAGGTACACCCAATGCACGTAAAACGGGGCTTGTATTGGCAAAAGTTCCTTGGTTGGAGATTGTGCCACCCGAAATCAACGTTTGAATGTTGCGGGTATGAATTTGGTGCAAAGAAGGTGCGCGGAAGCCCGTACTGGCCGAAGCACGAATAACCACTTTATCATCTGCCAACTTGTAGCGAGATTGCACTTTCCAGTTGACCGTATTTCCGAAGTCAGTATAATGCTCGTAGCGAAGTGCACCGCCAATTAAGAAATCCTTGGTTACATCCGCAGTTGCATCTACATAGAATCCGATGTTATACCGACGCGCATTAACGGCGTCGGTGGGCTTGAGACCGGGGAAGGAGATCGTTCCACTGCCTGTGTAAGATTCTGGTTGGCCTTCGCGTGCAACAAAATTTTCCAAACGAAATTCCGAACCGAGCGAAAGGTTGAGCTTTCCAAAACTACGGGAAACGTCTAAGTTGTTTACAATGTGGCTGAAGGCATTTCCACCCGTATCAAAAGAAACGGGACTACCCGCACCCAGCGACTCATTGTAGCTATTGTTTACGGAATAATCCGCCTTATTGCTTCCCATAGAGGTACTTAAGTCATAGTTCCAATCTTCCTTCTTGCCGCGAACGCCCAAGACCAATGTATTGTCCATAATGTCGGTTTCAAAAGTTGGTTGGAAGCCCTCGAAGGTGGTTCCCGCTGCATGGAGTAAATTGTTAGGGTCGGACTTCCAGTATGGTGGGCGATAAAGCGCATAACTGGTTCCCTTCCTGAGAACCGTCCCGCCGAGAGCATACACTTCGGCCTCGCCAACGGGTAAATTGGCATTAAAGAAGATGTTGCTGGACGTCATGTTCGGCTGTCCAATATGCATGCCCAAGTCTGGATGTTTGGCCAACCAAGATTTCCAAGTAGGGTCATTTGCAGGAACACCAAAAAGACCATCCGCACCGGGTGTACCTGGACGATTGGTTTCTTGTTGGTCGGCAAAACCTGTAGTGAAGTTTACAAAGCCTTTTGTTCCAATTCTGAATCCTGTATTTGCAGAGAAACCCGCCATCAGGCCATCCCCTTCGGTGGTCATCCCAGAGAAGAGGTTAATGTCGGTGTATTCCACTTCGTCATTTAGGATGATATTCACCACGCCTGCGATGGCATCCGAACCATACTGGGCAGATGCACCATCACGCAAAATTTCGACCCGCTTAATTGCTGCGGTTGGGATGCTCTTCATGTCCACACCCACTTCGCCTTTTCCGGGTGTATCATTCAAATAAAGCAAAGAAGATGGGTTTTTTCGCTTCCCATTGACCAAAACCAATGTGCGAGACGGGCCGAGGCCCCGAAGATCGGCTGGATCAAAATGCGCGGTGGCGTCTGAAATGGTTTGTTGGGTAGAATTGAAAGCAGGCACTTTGTACATCAACTGCTTGTCGAACTGCATTTGCCCAGAGTTCATCAGGTCTTGCGCTCGTATATTGTCTATCGGAGCGGGTGAATCTGTTTGTGTTCTTGGGAAAAAGCGGCTACCAACGATAATTAGCTCATCAGACTGATTGACCATTTCCGAAAGTCGTACATTCAGTTCTTGATCATCATTAACCGTTACGTCCTTGGTCTCGTACCCCACAAACCGGAATTGAAGGGTTACAGGTAATTTGGAAACCTTTAGCGAGAATTTACCTGTTGTACTCGTGGTGGTTCCTCCGGTGGTTCCGAGTACCAAAATATTTACACCCGGCAGAGGGGTGCCAGAATCCGCATCGGTAACTTGACCCGTTAGCTTAACCTGTGCAAAAGCCACGGGAAGGCCAAAGAACAGAAGAACCAGTATGAGTCCTATACGGTTTAACATAAGTGTTTGGAGTTTGGAAGGTTATGGTTAAATTGCAAGGTATAACATAGTACGATATTATCTTCCATTTATGCAAGATATGACCTACAGCGATAATGCAATATTTTGATTTCTTCAACAGAATATTAACTGCTTTGGCAAAATTATCTTTCACATTTTGAATATCCGATAGGAATGGGGCAAAAAAATGAAACACAGACCTTTGCTGTCTTGCTCAATTTACGTATTGTTCGCAATGGTTTTAGGGGCGACAAGCCTCTTTGCGCAAAATGCCAGACCACAAGTGGGCAGTTTTCTCCTGCATCAGGCAAAAATTTACACTCTGGACCACAAAAATCCGCAAGTGGATGCCTTAGCGGTACGTGATGGACGAATTGTGGCCATTGGTTCCTCCAAACAACTTATGCGGCAATATCCCAAACTCCGAAAAGTAGATGCGGGAGGAAAGACCGTTATTCCGGGCTTAATAGATGCCCACGCACACCTTATGGGGCTTGGGGAAAGCCTCTTGGCCGCCAATTTAGTTGGAACCACCTCTAAGGCTGAGATCGTCCAAAGACTAAAGGTTTTTGCGGCAAATCAAACCGAAGGCGATTGGGTTTTAGGTCGTGGATGGGATCAGAACGACTGGGACGAAAAAGTTTTCCCTACGGCAAAAGATTTGGATGCGGCTTTTCCCAACAAGCCCGTTTGGTTGGTACGAATTGATGGTCACGCAGGTTGGGGAAACACAGCGGCACTGAAACGACTTGGGGAAGCACCCGATAAAATTGTAGAGCCAGACGGTGGAAAGATTTTCCGAGATGAGAAGGGCTGGCCAACCGGTATTTTCATAGACAATGCCATGAATTTGATCGAGAGGAGAATCCCACAACCAACCGAATCCATGCTGGATCGCGCTTTGCAAATGGCCATAGAAAACTGTATTTCTTTGGGGCTTACGGGTGTTCATGACGCAGGCACTTCACTTACAACGCTCGAACGGTACAAAAAAGCCATCAACAAAGGAAAATTTGATCTACGGGTTTATGCAATGGCGGATGGCCCTCTTGGTGCTTTTGAGCATTTAAGCAAAAAAGGCCCACTCTTAAACTATGGGAATAAGTTGACCATGCGCTCCGTTAAAATGTACATGGACGGCGCACTCGGTAGCCGAGGTGCTGCATTGCTGGAGGATTATAGCGACGATACCGGAAACCAAGGATTATTGCTCACCCAAGAAAATTATTTTAGGGAAATTGTTCAAAAAGCAGTACAAGCAGGGATCCAGATCAATACCCATGCCATCGGAGATCGTGCAAATCGGATTGTCTTAAGCGTGTATGAAGAAGCACAAGCCTTACGCTCCACGCAAGACTTGAGAAATCGAGTAGAACATGCGCAAATTGTGGCTTTGGCAGATGTTCCTCGGTTTGCAAGAAGTAGGATTATTGCTTCTATGCAGCCCACACATGCCACGAGTGATATGCCTTGGGCACAAGATCGAGTAGGGCCAGAACGGATTAAGGGCGGTTATGTGTGGCAGGCCATGCTAAATTCGGGCGCACGTTTGGCGCTTGGATCAGACTTTCCAGTGGAATTCGTGAATCCAATGTTGGGCTTTTATGCCGCCATTACACGCCAAGATGCCCATGGGCAACCACAAGGCGGTTGGTTCCCAGATCAAATCCTTAGCCGGACAGAAGCGCTGCGTGGTTTTACGTTAGATGCCGCATATGCTGCTTTCCAAGAAAAGGAATTAGGCTCCTTGGAGGTTGGTAAATGGGCTGATTTTGTGGTCTTAGACCGTGATATTATGACGGTTCCAGCAAAGGAGGTGCTCGAAACCAAAGTGCTTGAAACATGGATCGGCGGAAAACGGGTGTACCATGCTAAATAATACGAATCATCGCGATGATAAAACGACTTTTCATTTTCCTCTTTTTTACCGTCATAACGACAGTGGAAGCGCAACCTGTGACGTTTTCGGGAGCGATTTCTTCAGAACGCTCGGAACAAGAGCGGGTCTTGCGGGATGAGGCCATCCGCAAAACCTTTTCGGGGAGTTTAACACCCGAAACAGCGCCAGATTGGGAAACGGCTTTCTGGGCAATGGAATTAATGCAGGTCAAAGATGCTATTGTATTTGGTGCGGTTAAGCGTTCATATGCTCATTTGAACACCCTTTCACCTTCATTTCAACGAGCATGGATGGAGGTAGTTTATACCCTATTCCCCTCGGAGTTTTTAACCGAAATGAGCGAAATCGCCAACCGAACTAAACATGAAAAAATGTTTGCAATGGCCGTTCAGTACGTCACCCGTTTGCAAACAAAAAGCAAGCCATTTTTCCTGCAAAAAATCCAACAAACCTTCGGAAGTGCTTCGACCAGCCCAATTATTCACATGCTGCGGCTCCAATTAGAAGGAAAAACAAGGCCACGAACCATTTCAGAACCGACTTGGCAAGACCTGCTTACACATCCCTTTGGTCCCGAAGAAACCATCATTTTTAGCTTTCAACGGCACAACAGGGATTTTCCGGGAAGAACCATAATCCGAAAGCCAGATGGCAAGTTTGTGCAAGACGAATACGGACGCCTCTTCAGCATCCCGCATCTTGCCCGTTCGGTGACAAACTTGCCCGGCTACATTACCAACGGAAATTCTCCGCAAGGTATTTTGCGGTGGGATGGGATTTCCAAGACCGATAATTCATTTATTGGGCCTACTGAGGTCTTGCCTTTGTTTTTGCCCTATGAAATACCAGAAAGTCGCTTTTTACTCGAAAAGACAGACACCACAAAAACATTGACATATAAGGACTACCTTTCCTTATGGCCAGATTCTTGGCGAAATTATGTTCCGATAGAAGAGGCATATTGGGCTGGTAAAGCTGGTCGTTACGAAATTTGGGCACATGGCACGACCATCAATCCAGACTTTTATCTCAATACACCCTTCTACCCTAATACGCCTTCTTTAGGCTGTTTGACCGCATCGGAAATCTGGTCGCCACAAAACGGTGAACGACTCAAAAGCGATCAACAAGCCTTTATCTCACAGTTAAAGAAAATAAACAAGCCTGCTGGTTATTTTATTCTGATCGAAATAGACGACCAGCAAATGCCTGTAACGGAACAAGAAGTCCTTCGCTTGGTGCAGTTTGCCTTCAGACAATAGGGCTTTATTTAAAAAACAAGACATCATTTGGGCGGATACTGCCGCGATCCACCACCAACCGTTGCATGGAAATGTAAGTTGGATCTGTGACGGAAGCCGATGCCGGAATTTGTGAAGACACGTCCTGAAACCGGTTCTGAACATAAAGACTCAATTCCAAAGCGGTAATAATATTGTCTTTGTTGAGATCTGCGCGCCCATCTTTTACACCCTCTGCAAAAAGGTAAGATAGATAGCCGCCAGCTTTAAACTGTGCAGCTACGTTCGACTCCAAGTCTTCTTCTGAAGAAAATAGCCCCATACGGTTCGGGCGCGATATGATGTCTTTGGCAAACCCACCACTAAAACAAGCATCAATAACGACAATTTGTAATTTTGCAGGAATCATACCAAGAAGGACGTCCAACTCATCGTCTAATATGGTTCCATCATAAAGTTCGAGGGTTTCGTCGTAGCCATCGGGGTCTTGTGCTTGATACGAAGACCGCTTCACACGAAATCCATGCCCCGAAAAGAAGAGAATAAAGACATCATTTGGGGTCATTTCCTTCGAAAATTGATACATTGCCCGTTGGAAATTGGTCTCCGTTGCTTGACGATCCGTTAAAACCAAGCCATTAGAAGACGACATTCCCAGTCCGGTCAACATGGCTTGGCGAACCACATGGGCATCTTGAGCAGTGTAAGAAAGATTTGTGGCTCGACCGTTATATTCGCTTATCCCGATAAATAGCCCAAAGACGCGGCTTGAGGATGCAGAGGTCTTGGTGGCCACTATGTCTTCAGTAACCATGGGTGAAGTCGTCGTGTTTCGTTGCGCTAAACGCTGGGAAGTGCGAGATAAAATAAGCGTATAAGTTCCTGTTTTTCTTGGCAGATATGAGGTTGCAGCTACAAGGTAATTGCCCGATTCCGGTAGCACCAATCGGAGTTGTGAGTGGCTTTTTAAATTAGATGCGTCGTCGTTGTCAACATACCGACCTGAAGGCGAGGTCAGGCTCAAATAGGTATCAAAATTAGAAGAGTAAAGGTCAATTTGAATTTCTTCCCCTTCTTGCCCGTAAAAGGTAAATTTATCTGCGAAAGAACCCGTTTGTAGTCTTGAATCCAAATTTGTTAAAACTCCTTGTACAGCTTCGCCGGATCGTATTTGCGGTATTTCGGCTTGTGCATAAACCAATTCGAGAGCGGGTGTAATCAAAAACCCTACAAATAGTGTCAAAAACAACGAATGCAGACTGTTTTTATACATGGTAATTTCCAGTATGGTGGGACAAAATCCGCTTATAATATGGCAGTACTCCTGCAAATCCTTTTCACCTATTCGACGATTGTATGCAAACCCTCGACGAAAACCTTTTTAGCTCCTTTGAA
The DNA here is from genome assembly GCA_017303715.1 of Rhodothermia bacterium. Classification (GTDB taxonomy): domain Bacteria; phylum Bacteroidota; class Rhodothermia; order Rhodothermales; family UBA2364; genus UBA2364. Next base: position 74,948 of record JAFLBZ010000005.1, read on the forward strand.
CCTGCAAGTACGCACGATTGGGAAGCACAAATACTTACAGCATTGAAGGGAGCGGAATACGAAAAAAAACTCGTAACAACGACTTCGGACGGACTGCGGCGAAAACCTTATTATCGGGCGGAAGATTTACCTTCTTGGATGCACAATGGGGATACTGGTTTAGTTAAGCGCAAAGGTCGTTCCAAAACGTTCAAAATCCGTCAAGATTTTTTTGTTTCCGATCCAAATGAAACAAATACGCTCCTATTAACAGCGCTCAAAGACGATTTGGCCGAATTTGGCCTTCAGTTTGCAAACATCCCATCACCTTCCGACTTAGAAAAGCTCTTGAAAGGTGTTTGGCTGGATGCCGTACCCATCCATCTCAACAATGTTGATACCCAAATGTTCTTGGAGGCGCTTCGGGTGCTGGGTTACGAGCCGTCTCAACTAAAAGGAACTTGGACTGGCGCAAAATCAGTCCAAACGGGATCTATATCCGATTTTCCATTTACAGGTTTTAGAACCACAAAATTGGACGGGCATACAGCACGCGAGCATGGCGCTACGCCAGTTTTAGAATTGGCCATTCTTTTGGGACAACTAAGCGATGCCTTGTCTGTAGGGACTCCACCAGACAAAATCTTCCTCCACACGGGTATCGGATCGGATTATTTTTCAGAGATCGCAAAATTGAGGGCACTGCACCGCTTGATCCCGCAAGTTTTTGACGCTTATCAATTACCAAATCACGAGATACCAACGACTGCGTTTTCTCTGGTACGGAATAAAACTACCAGAGATCGGCATAGTAACCTTTTGCGTATGACCACCGAGAGCATGTCAGCCATTTTTGGTGGGGTAGATTCGGTCTCTTTACCGCGATTTGACTTTTTTCATCCCGAAGAATCCACATTTTCCTTACGGCTTTCTCGGAATATCCTGCATTTATTGCGCCATGAGTCTCACCTGAACCGCGTTCAAGATCCTGCTGCTGGTTCCTATTATATTGAAAAACTAACCGAGTCGCTTGCAGAATTGGCTTGGGGATTGCTACAGGAGATAGAAGCAAAAGGTGGGTATAAAGAAGCAACAGACCTTGTTTCCAATTGGATCCAAACTGCAAACAAAAAAGAATTGGCGGATGTAGCAACAGGAAAGCGGGTTCTCTTGGGAACCAATACTTTTCCAAACCTCATCGAGACACCTGTCTCCGAACTCGTTGGCGAAAATGGTTTGACGTGGCTGTATGATCGTTATCGTGAAGAGGCTACAAACCAGAACAAAAAGTTGCGATTCTCCTTGGTTCGTTTTGGCCCCTCGGCAATGGCCACCGTGAGAGGCGTTTTTGCGAGCAATATGGTGGGATGTGCGCCTTTTCCTGTAATCGAAAGTCCCTTGTTGCCCGACAAAACTGCTGCTATAGCCTATGTAACCGAGCTTGCAAAAGAGCAAAAAGGTGAAGTAACCGACTTTGTAGTGCTTTGTAGTGCCGATGACGAATATGATGCGTTTTCCCCAGACGAAATTGAAACCTTGAAAGCGAATGCTTGCCTCGTTTTGATGGCTGGAAAAAGTACAAAAGAATCAGAATACTTAGCACAAGGTGTTGAATTTATTCGACTTGGCAGAGGTGGATTGCCTGAATCTGTTATACAAACCGATACAGGAACTGCCATGTTGAACCTTTCCGAAGCCGTTGGTCGTTGGACGACTTCCTTTTAACCCGAAACTCCTATAAAAATGAGACCAAATTTCTCAACATTGGCTTATAAACCCGTTGTTGTTGACTATTCAGGCACAACCGAACAGGCAGAAACGCCAGAAGGTATTCAAATAAAGGCTGCTTTTGGGCCAGAAGACCTGCAAAACCTTAAACATCTTGAATTTGCGGCGGGTATCCCACCTTACTTACGTGGGCCTTATGCCACCATGTACGTAAACCAGCCTTGGACTATCCGCCAATACGCCGGATTTTCAACGGCAGAAGAATCTAATGCTTTTTATCGCCGGAACCTTGCCGCCGGCCAAAAAGGACTTTCGGTGGCCTTCGATTTGGCCACACACCGAGGTTATGACTCAGACCACGAACGGGTTGTGGGCGACGTCGGGAAAGCAGGCGTGGCCATTGATTCGGTGGAAGACATGAAAATCCTCTTTGACCAAATTCCTTTGGATAAAATCTCGGTATCCATGACAATGAATGGAGCCGTATTGCCCGTTTTGGCCTTTTATATTGTCGCTGCGGAGGAGCAAGGTGTTCCACCAGAGGCCCTAAGTGGCACAATCCAAAACGATATTCTGAAGGAATTTATGGTGCGGAATACCTTCATCTATCCACCAGAATCCTCTATACACATTATTGGCGATATTTTTAGATATACATCTGCTTATATGCCAAAGTTTAACTCTATTTCTATTTCAGGGTATCACATGCAGGAGGCTGGCGCAACCGCCGATATTGAGTTGGCCTATACCTTGGCAGATGGGTGGGAGTACTTACGAACGGGCATCAAAGCTGGACTCAATATTGATGCTTTTGCACCGCGTTTGTCCTTTTTCTGGGCGATTGGTATGGATCACTTCATGGAAATTGCCAAAATGCGTGCAGGTAGAATGTTATGGGCTAAAATTGTTCAAACATTTCATCCCCAAAACCCCAAATCCCTTGCATTAAGAACCCATTCCCAAACTTCAGGATGGAGCCTTACGGCACAAGACCCCTTCAACAATGTAGCAAGAACCTGTATCGAGGCAATGGCCTCGGCGATGGGGCACACCCAATCCTTACATACCAATGCCTTAGACGAAGCTATAGCACTTCCGACAGATTTCTCGGCACGTATAGCAAGAAATACTCAACTCTACCTACAATTAGAAACAGAAATTTGCAAGACGGTGGATCCGTGGGGCGGATCGTATTATGTGGAGTACCTCACCGACAGGTTGGCACGGAAGGCGTGGGACTTGATACAGGAGGTGGAGGCATTGGGCGGTATGACAAAAGCCATCGAAGCAGGTATTCCCAAATTGCGCATCGAAGAAGCTGCTGCAAGAAAACAAGCACGGATTGATGGGGGGATGGATGTCATCGTCGGCATAAATCGCTATCGCCCAGAAAAGGAAGAAGACGATTTGGAAGTGCTTGTGGTGGACAATACCTCCGTTCGGGCTTCACAAATTGAGCGGCTGAACCGGATTAAAGCCACGCGCAACGAACTGGACGTAAAAACAGCACTCCATAAAATTACAGAATGTGCAAAAACAGGCGAGGGCAATCTACTTGCACTTGCCGTAAATGCAGCTCGTCTAAGAGCAACCTTGGGCGAAATCTCTGATGCACTCGAAGTGGTTTTTGGTAGATTTAAGCCACAGATTCGCTCTGTATCCGGTGTTTTTGCAAAGGAGATGGCCAACGATGCGCTCTTCCAACAAGCCTTGACGCTTTCCGATGAGTTTGCCGCAACAGAAGGCCGGAGACCGAGAATTATGGTTGCCAAATTAGGCCAAGATGGTCACGATCGTGGAGCAAAGGTGATCGCCACCAGCTTCGCCGACCTTGGTTTCGACGTGGATATTGGCCCGCTCTTCCAAACACCCATCGAGGCCGCACGACAAGCTGTAGAAAACGATGTGCATGTTCTCGGTGTTTCGAGTTTGGCAGGTGCGCACAATACCCTCGTACCACAAGTTGTTGAAGCCCTCAAGAAGTTGGGGCGGCCAGACATTTTGGTGACAGTGGGCGGCGTTATTCCACCACAAGACGAACCTACCTTGCTGGCTGCTGGAGCATCCTTTGTTTTTGGCCCCGGAACGGTTATTGCACGCGCTGCCATTGCAATTTTGGAAGAACTCGCTAAGCCGATAACAGTTGTAGCGTAATGATATTGCTCGAAATCAAGATCGCTTTTTGGGTGTTCGGACATTCTTATCCTTCGTTAGGCCGAACACCCGAATGCGGCTTTCAGCTTTCTTTGCTGAGCTTGGTTGTTGCCTGCGATGACGAAGCCAATAAAACTCCTCCAGTTTACCCCTTAGTCATTGAACAAAGTGAGTACATCCCTCATATAAATTTGGATATCTTTCCTTCATCCCCACATCCCGAAAAAAAGAATTTAAAGCAAGGCTTAAGTTGAATCTCCTGAAGGAAAACAATAATTCCGAGAAAACAGCTTTTACCATCAATGAATTTAGCTTAAGTTATTGTACGTTCATCCTTCCAGATGGAAATACCACTGAGTAATACCAACATGCAATGCGCGGGACTCCGGTAGGCTCAGTTCACATAGCCTTTAATCCGAAGAAGTCATGCGAATACTACTTTTAAGCCTTTGTTTATTAACGGCTTGTAATAATCTCAGGTCTCCCAAACCCTTTGGACCGATTCCCACCAAACAGCAATTGGCATGGCAACAATTAGAATATTACGCCTTTGTACATTTTAACATGAACACGTTTACGGGCGTTGAATGGGGCGATGGCCGCGAACATCCAGAAAAATTTAACCCAACACATTTTGACGCAGAGCAATGGGTTCGGATTTTTAAAGCGGCGGGCATGAAAGGGGTGATTATCACCGCAAAACACCATGATGGCTTTTGTCTGTGGCCTTCGGCTTATACAACACACTCGGTGAAAAGAAGTCCTTGGCGAAATGGAAGTGGAGACGTTTTGAGGGAATTATCTGTTGCTGCAAAAAAGTATGACCTAAAATTTGGCATCTATCTCTCACCTTGGGATCGAAATGCACCAGAATATGGTGATTCTCCCATGTACAATGAGATGTACATGAACCAAATTAGAGAAGTGTTAACGCAATATGGAGACGTTTTTGAATTCTGGTTCGATGGCGCAAATGGAGAAGGCCCAAATGGCAAAAAACAGGTGTATGATTGGCCAGCATTCCATGCCACTGTCCGAAAGTACGCTCCAAATGCAGTAATGTTCAGCGATGGCGGGCCTGATGTACGGTGGATTGGGAACGAAGCTGGCTATGCCGGAGAAACCAATTGGTCGTTGCTGCGTGGGGCGGAGGTCTATGCTGGCTATCCCAAATACCATGAACTTGTTGAAGGTCATGCCGATGGTACGCATTGGATTCCCGGAGAGGTGGATGTTTCAATTCGTCCGGGTTGGTATTATAGAGCAAGTGAAGATGAAAAGGTGAAGTCTGTAGAAAAGTTGCGTGAAATATACTATGATTCTGTAGGTAGAAATGCAAATCTACTTCTAAATATCCCTATTGATACACGTGGCTTGGTACACCCAAAGGACTCAACGGCGTTAATGGGATTGCGCAAGCGTTTAGATAAAGATTTCAAGACGAACCTTGCAGTTGATGCATCCGTTATTGGGGAGTCACAACGAGGGAGAAAGTATGCCGCAAGGAACGTTCTAGACCATGACTTCAATTCGTATTGGACGACCAAGAACGAGGCTAAAGTTGGGCAACTCGAAGTAACGTTTCGTCGTTCTGTCACCTTAGATACCATATTGTTACAAGAATACATTGCGCTTGGGCAGCGCGTGGAAAAATTTAGCATCGAGGCGTGGATTAATAACGAATGGAAAACCGTCGTAAAAGGTACAACCATCGGCTATAAACGGATCCTAAGATTTCCAGAAGTAGAAACCCAGAAAGTCCGTGTAAAGATCGAGCAAGCGCGGGCATGTCCATTAATTTCTACCATTCAAGCTTTTAAAACCAATTAGCTTTTTGTATAACGGCTATAAGGGTTTTTTATGCGGTCTTGCTCTAATGCAACATAAGTATTGTTATGTTGCATTAGGTTCCTGAATATTGTAATTTACCCAAAAACAACCCGTTGTTAAGCCCATATTCCACATGTCAACGCCAAAACGTACAATCGAACTCATTAGAAACACAGAGTTGGATGTTATTCGCGAAACCGCCAACGACGATGCCCACTTAATCAAGCTATGGCTACATGATCGTCCAAAAAATACCATAGAAAGCTACAAGCGAGACGTGCAGCAGTTTTTGTCCTTTATAGACAAACCATTAAAAGCAATAACACTCCATGACTTGCAACAATTCTCGGATGCACTGAAGCCGTATGCAGATGGAACCAAAAAAAGGAAACTCTATGCCGTAAAGAGTTTAATCGCCTTTGCACATCGCCTCGGTTATTTGGTTTATGATGTCGGCGCACCTGTCAGGGTTCCTGCGCTTAAAGACACCTTATCCGAACGAATATTAAGCGAACATGAACTTGCACATATGTTAGCTTTAGAAGCAGATACGAGGAACCATGCCATCTTGCGGCTCTTATACAGTTCGGGCATCCGTGTTTCCGAAATGATTTCGCTAACGTGGCGTGACTTTACGATGCGCAATAACGGTAGTCAGATTGTGGTTTTTGGTAAAGGTGGTAAAACACGCACCATTAAATTATCCAATGCCACAACAGAAGAATTGCTTGTACTAAAAAAAGATAGAACCCCCGATGATCCTATTTTTAGGAGCAAAAAAGGCGGAGCGCTTGGTCGGATTCAGGTTTTTAGAATCGTAAAAAAAGCCGCCGAAAAAGCGGGTCTTTGGCAAAAAGTAAGCCCACATTGGATGAGACATGCCCATGCAAGCCACGCTTTAGACGCCGGAGCACCCATACATTTGGTACAAGCCACATTGGGCCATGCTTCAGTTGCAACAACAGGACGCTATACCCACGCAAGACCCAATCAAAGTTCTTCGGATTTTTTGGAGATATAAACAACTTTCTTGGTTGCGGGATCAGAATTTCAGGATCAGATCCATGAGTTTCATTTTCACAATTTCCCGCTCACCTTCATCCAAAATTGGGGTTAGCGTAGGTTCACTGCCCACCACCGTGCGGGTTTCATCCACCGTGATCATCGCCAAAATATTAGAAAGTTCGGTGGCCTTGTCCAACAAAAGCCGCTGCTCATCTAAGGCGATCTTTGCTTTCTCTAATTCTGGAATGGCCAGCAATTCTTTTTGCATTTCGAGGCGCTTTCGCCTGATCTCGGTTTTTTTCTCTGCTATATCCAACGTCATTTCTTTTCTTTTACGTTGGATATCCAAGCGCTTTTCAGAAAGTTCTAAACGCTCACGGACGGTGGCGAACTTTTTTTCTCGAAGGCGCTCCTTTAGCTGATCGGATGCCCACATACAAAAGCGCATCCCTTTTTCGGAATGGGTTTTCGTCGCAAGATGCAAGACGACATCCAAAGAAATAAGAACTTCCTGTACTCCCTCACCTTTGTCGTATTTCCGAAAGTGCGCAGGGTCAAATAGAGATTTGGTGCTTTTGTGGTTTAAAAGGCTTTCTACCTCACTCAGGTTTTTTCCTATAATTTCAGCAATATCTTTGGCATTAATCCATATCGAGTCATCGTCTATCGCCACTGTATATTCAGCAGACGACAAACCCACTTGGTACGTTATCGTATCAGTTTCAGGCATTTTGGTTGTGATTTTTTGAAAAATGCGGAAGGTGTTATTAGGCGGAATACATTTTGAGGTAGCGATAGTAAAATTGGCAAAAATCAGACCTCCTTTTAAGCCAAATCGTCAAATTCACTTTTTATTAACTAATCTTATAATATTTTTCGCCTGAACAATATTTGGAGAATCAACCATTTTGCCTTCCCACGTAAAGACCCCAACACCTTCCTTTTGGTGTACTTCATATGCCTCAATAAGTGCTTTTGCAGCTCCCGCTTCTTGATCTGTTGGCTGAAAAACGGCTTGGATAATGGGAACTTGATTGGGGTGAACAGCCAGTTTTCCAGTGAATCCAAGCTCTTTTATGGCTTCCGTCTCAGCACGCAGGCCAGATAGATCTGAATAGTTTGCATAAATGGTATCTATAGCTTCCAGGGAAAAAGCTTTTGCATAAGCGATGACCGTGCTCCTAGCCATAAGAACTTCAGTCCCTTCCTTTGTGCGGGTTGCAGCAATACTTCCTGCATAATCTTCGGCACCAAAAACAAGTCCTTGTACGTTTGAATACCCAATAACGGTTTCTGATATTTCCCGAATTGAGATTAAGCCGCGTGCAGACTCCACCACGGCGAATATCTTGGTCGTGCCCACCTCCCGACCTATTCTACGCTCTGTCTTTTGAACAAAACTGGCCACCATTTCGACTTCTGTGCCAGACTCCGTTTTTGCGATAACAATTCCATCGGGCAAGTGATTCGCGAATACGGCTAAGTCCTCTTGCCAGAAAGGGCTTCTTAGATCGTTTATCCGCACAAACACCTGACTATCACCAAAAGCGACCTCCCTCAACGTTTTCTTGACACAAGCACGTGCTTCTTCCTTTCTATTAAGGGCCGTACCATCCTCTAGATCCAAACAAATGGTATCAACGTCCATTTGTGCCGCCTTCTCCGCTTTGTTGCGATCGGTTCCCGGCATGAAGAGCATACATCTACGCATATTAAATATAAGTCTATATTTTATAGAGGCTTAAAAAGCATGAGCGCACTTCTCGTGACTTCGAGTACCACTTCATGCTCTTGGTTATAGGCACGGTGCAAAAAGGTTACGATACCGGTTCCAGCCCTAGAATTGGATGGCCGTTTGTGTAAGACTTCGGTTTCTACCCGAATAGTATCGCCATGGAAAACAGGCTTTGTATGCCGAACGTTTTCATAGCCTAAATTGGCAACAATCGTTCCAGAGGTAAGATCACCCACCGATATCCCAACAGAGAGGCTTAGGACAAAAAGCCCATCCACTAAAATGCGTCCATAAGATGATTTTTTTGCAAATGCGGCATCAATATGTAGCGGCTGGGTATTTAAGGTGATGGAGCAGAACAAAAAATGCTCCCCTTCGGTTATGGTTTTAGTCACGGCATGTCGGATGACTTGCCCGGGTTCTAATTCGTCGTAATAGCGGCCCATTTTAAATTTAATCTTTCATTGGTTAATTGGATATTCAATATACGTTTATAAACCGATTCTCCGTCGTCTAACAAAATATTATGAAACAAGATTTTGATGCCATCATTGTTGGAGCGGGCCATAACGGCCTAATCACCGCAGCCTACTTGGCGAAAGCTGGATATAAAGTTGGTGTATTTGAGCGACGTTCGATGGTTGGCGGGGCTGTTTCTACACAAGAAATTGTTCCCGGTTATCACTTCGATTTAGGAGGAAGTGCCCACATCCTTATTAGATTAACGCCTATAATTGAAGAATTAGAATTGGAAAAATTTGGCTTGAAATACGTAGAACTTGACCCCGTATTTTTTGCTCCTTTCAAAGACAATGACGCCGTATTTTTCTACCGAAGTGCCGAAAAGACCATTGATCACTTAGAGTCTAAATTCCCCGGAGAAGGCGAGGCATATAAACGCTTTCTGACAGACTGGACGCCTTTCGCCAAAACCGTAAAAGAAGTTTTCTTAAGTACACCAAGCCCGTTTGAGTTAGGAAAGAAATTTATTTTTGGGAAAGCCATCCAAGGGGATTGGAAAAAAGCCCTGCCGATGATCCTTAAGCCTTATGGTGATGTTGTGGATAGCTACTTTAAGGAAGAGAAGATAAAATCACCGATGGTTTGGATGGCAGCTCAATCAGGCCCTCCCCCAACAGAACCTTTAAATGCCCCTTTCTTGCTGTGGCATCCCCTTTATCATGAAGGTGGAGCAGCTCGCCCTATTGGAGGGTCTGGGATGCTGACACAGGCTCTCCAGCGCCAAATTGAGTATTATGGAGGAACGGTATTTGTGGATAGCCCCGTAAAACACTTCATAGTCTCTGGTAAACAGGTTGTCGGGATTCACAGCCAAGGAACCGATTACACCGCAAAAGCAGTGATTTCTGGTACACATGCGCTGGAGACGTTTACAAAATTGCTCCCACCTGCTGCTCAGCCAGAACAAGCCAAGTCCCTCCGTGTTGGGAATGGTTTTGGCGCCATATTACGATTGGCCTTAGACAAACCCATTGAATATGCCGCTCATACTGGCGTTGAATCACGCATCGCTTTGCAACTCCTCTGTGAAAATCGGCATGAAGTAAACCGAGCTTTCGGACATTATTTAAAAGGAGAGCCTACACCCAATCCACCGATTGTTGCAATGTCATTTAGTGCGGTGGATGGTACGCTTGCGCCGCCGGGTGGTGAGGTTTTATGGCTTTGGGCACAGTATTTTCCTTATGAACTTCAAAACGGCCACTGGGATGACCTTGCGCCCGCAGTCGCCGAAAATATTTTAGACACCTTTGAGCAATATGCCCCCGGTACAAAAGCTAGTGTGGTCGGTTCGCTGTTTCAACATCCTTTATGGCTTGAACGGGAATTGGGGCTGTATCGGGCAAATGTGATGCACCTTGAAATGACCCTTGACCAGATGTTTATGTTACGCCCGATGTTAGGGATGTCCGAATACAAAACACACCTTAAGGGACTATATATAACAGGTGCAAGTACACATCCCGGTGGCGGAATTATGGGTGCTTCTGGACGTAATGCCGCCAGAATTGTACTAAAAGATTTGGAAAAAAAACGTCTTTAACAATAACTATTTTGAACAAGAAAACATAAATTTATGACCTACCTGCAATTCCATTTCGTCTTTATTGTTCCTGTAATAGTCTTGCTTTGGTATTTTCTGCCAAAAAATATCCCAGACACGAAAGGTAAACACATATTTTATCTACTCTGGATAATGGGAATTGCGTTTATATACACAACACCATGGGACAATTATTTGGTTTATCGTGGCATTTGGGGGTATGGAAATGAGCGTGTTATTGGCATTATTGGGTATGTTCCAATTGAAGAATACATATTTTTTCTACTTCAGCCAATTCTTACAGGTTTGTTTTTCTACCACGTTTATTCACGCAATACAGTGGAGCGCCCTACTGGAAAAACTTATCCTTTCATAAGAAATCTTGGGGCTGGTCTATGGATCTTTATCGCCCTTTCAGGTGCATATATGCTATATTTTGATAAAAGCACGTATCTGGGACTCATCTTGGCATGGGCGGCTCCTGTACTTTCTGGTATGTGGTTTTTAGTCGGATCTGCCTTATGGGACATCAAACGCACGTTTTTCTGGAGCTTCGCGATACCAACTGGATATTTATGGGTTGCTGATCGGATTGCAATTGGCTTGGGCATCTGGGAAATTTCAACCACTTATACCATTGGATGGCATATATTGGGACTTCCAATTGAAGAGGCAGCCTTCTTTCTCGTGACCAATTTAATGTGTTTGGGCGGCTTGGCGGTGTTTATGCGTCTCTGGGAAGGTACTTCCTCCAAATAGGTATCCAATTTAAGCATGAATAAAAAAGCTATTAAGTCATTAAGTTTAATCGAATTAGAAGAGCTTTCCCTTTCTCTTGGACAACCACGTTTTAGAGGTAAGCAACTTTTCCAATGGCTGTTTGCGAAAGGTGTTTCATCCTTCGACGAAATGTCAAATCTTCCTATCGCTTTTCGAAGTGCTTTGGAAGAGGCATACGAGATTAAAACATTGCAGATATCCCAAATGCAAACGTCATCCTTAGATGGAACCATTAAGTGTTTATTTCGCCTGAACTCTGGTCGCGCCATAGAGACCGTATTAATTCCGGGCTTTGATGAAGAAGGGGATACTACTCGGCTAACTGTTTGTGTCTCCAGTCAAGTGGGATGCGCTATGGGGTGTAGTTTTTGTGCCACAGGTCAGATGGGATATTTGCAAAACCTCCATGCTGGTGAAATATTCGACCAAGTTTTTGAAATGAATCACCTTGCAGTAGCAAAGTATGGGCGAAAAATTACCAATATTGTTTTTATGGGAATGGGCGAGCCTCTGCAAAATTATGATCAGGTTCTTAGGTCAATCCACTTGCTCACGTCACCAGAAGGCATGGGCTTAGCGTCACGGCGCATCACGCTCTCAACGGTCGGGTTGGCCGCACGCATCAAAAAATTGGCTGATGATGGCGCCAAATTCAATTTGGCCATTTCGCTACATGCACCAACAGCTACAAAGAGATCGGAGATCATGCCCGTCAACCGTAGTCTAAAAACCGATCTTAAAGCTTTAAAAGAGGCCGTACAGTACTTTTATCAAACCACAAAAAGTAGGATTACGTATGAGTATTGCATTTTTGACCATTTTAATGACGGCGAAGAAGATGCGCTTGCACTCGCAAAAATTGTGCGATGGGCGCCAAGTAAGGTGAATTTGATTATGTTTAATCCCGTAAAAGGAGTCCACTTTGAGGCATCGCGTGAACAACGGCTAAATGCCTTCATCCGCATATTGGTGGCACAAGGGGTAACGGTCACGGTACGCCGCAGCAAAGGACAAGATATTGATGCTGCATGTGGGCAGTTGGCCATCGGATCTCAAGAAAAAACAGAAACGGTATAAACCTTTCAACGATAGACCATTTATTGAATTAGCGAATTGGGATATGGATTTTGATAAACACAGTGGGCTTCGTCCTAAAATAGGCGTTATTACACAGGGATCTCTGGGAAAAGGACTAACCATGCGCTTAGATGTAGGACTTTCCGTAGAACAACTGAAAGCTGGAAAGTACATGGTCGTCGAAGGACAGCATTATGATTTCTTCACCATGATTACAGATGTTTCATTAGAGGCGGCAAATCCAACAATTTTATTAAATCCACCCGAACCAAATGACTTTCTGCTCAAAGAGGTGATGAAGGGGCATGCCATTTATGCAACGGTTGTTTTGAAACCATTGCTTATGACCCCGAATAAACATCACCCCGATTTGGGAAGATTTGAAGCAACCCGTGTTAAAACCATACCGAGTCATTTTTCTTTGGTGGCAGAAGCACAAGCCGATGACATCGCACGGATTTTTGGAGATGAAGCCAATTTAGACGAAAACAATAAACAGCGCTTTTTTTATATCGGTACACCACTTGACATGGATGAAATTCCGCTATGTGTAGATTTAGATCGTCTGGTGGAACGGAGTAACGCCGTTTTTGGCAAAACAGGAACTGGTAAAACGTTTTTGACCCGATTACTCTTGTGTGGAACCATTAAAAGCAATAAAGCCGTAAACTTGATTTTTGACATGCACTCTGAATATGGCTTTTCTGCCAGACAAGAGGGGAAATCAGTTCCTTTTGTCAAAGGTTTGCGTGAATTATTTCCGGGTAAAGTTGCCATTTTTTCGTTGGATCCAGAAAGTACACGGAAAAGAACACAAGGCATTAATCCAGATTATGAAGTGTTTTTATATGCCGATCAGGTGGAACCAGAAGATATTCTACCACTACAACAAACCTTAAATTTAACCCAAACGGCTGCTGAAAGTACCTATTTATTACGCAATAAACTTGGTAAATTCTGGCTCATCCGATTGCTTCAATCTGAATCAGAAGAAGATTTGACAGAACTCGCAAAGGATTGTGGAGCAAATTTGCAGTCTGTTTCTGCTCTCAAAAGAAAATTAGAACAGGTGTGCGGGCTTGGCTTTTTTAAGAGAGAAACAAATAGTGGAAAAACAGATATTATCGAACAATTACTGGAAAATATCCTCAAAAACAAATCGGTTGTTTTGGAGTTTGGCCGCTACGATAGCCTAAAAGCCTATATGTTTGTGGCAAACATCATCACCAGAAGACTACGCCAAGCCTACGAACAAAAAACAAATACGTACCTCTCTTCACGTCAAGAACAAGACAAACCACCACAATTAATGATCACAATAGAAGAAGCACATAAATTTCTTCAGCCCGGCATTGCTTCTGAGACTCCCTTTGGCGTAATTGCACGAGAAATGCGGAAATATTTTGTCTCTCTATTGATTGTTGACCAAAGACCCAGTGCAATTGACGATGAGGTGCTTAGTCAAATTGGAACCAAAATCGTTGCACAACTAAATGATGAGAAAGACATTAATGCCGCTTTAGTCGGGACAAGTGATGCCTCTGGGCTTCGACAAGTTCTCGCAAGTTTAGACTCAAAACAACAAGCTTTGGTGATGGGCCATGCTGTACCAATGCCGGTTGTGCTAAAAACAAGAACCTACGACGAAGCTTTTTATGATGCCATGCGTCCTGAAAAAGCAGTCAATATTCGTCGTGAAATTACAGAAATTTTCTAATTATTTTTTCACCTAAAACATTTTTATCATGTATTTATTTACAGAAATTCTCCGCTATATCCATTCCTATAACCGCTGGGCTGTTTTGGTTCTAATGGTAATAGTATTGTTGAAAAGCTACCAAGGTTGGAAGGCCAATCAATCTGTCTCGATCGGACTCAAAAAACAATCAACTATTTTAATAGGATTGTTCCACCTTCAGCTTTTAATTGGTTTGATTTTGTATGCAATTATTTATATTCCATACTGGCAGGGAATGGGAATGGCCTTGATGAAAGTAAGCGCAATCCGGTTCTATGCCGTAGAGCATATATTGCTCATGATCATCGCAGTTTTAGTTGCCCAAATTGGCAGCATCAAAAGTAAAAAAACTACAGACGGCGGATTAGCACATAAAAAGATGTTTACTTCTTGGCTCATTACGCTAATTTTGGTTCTTTTATCGGTTTTGCCGGGGTTGATGACGGGAAAAATGACTTGGATCAGAATCTAAGGATCAAAAACAGGATATTAGGGCCGGCCTATCTTTAGAACTGGCCCTAATTTTTTGGATCACATTTGGAAGAAGCTACCCCATATGTGTACATTCTTTTTCTAATACGTAATATTATCGGTATGAAAGCCGCCAACCGTTGGGTTTTTGTTGATATTTTCCGGTTCACCGCTGTTGTACTCATGCTTCAGGGGCATACATTCGATGCTTATTTATCTCCAGAAATAAAAAAAATGGCTTGGTTTCAAGGAAACCATACATTTATCCACGGATTTACCAGTCCAATCTTTTTATTCTCTTCTGGCTTGGCATTCGGTGTGGCTACTTTTCGTAAATGGAACCATTTTACGTCGTGGTCTCCTGCCCTTTGGAAGAGAATTAGAAGGTATCTCCTCCTTTTGGCCATCGGTTATTGGCTGCATTTGGCGTATTTTTCTTTTGCAAAAATCTTAACACAGATGTCTGAGAAGAATATCCTTTTTTTCTTTCAGATTGATGCACTTCAGATTATAGGGGTTACATTGGCTTTTTGTCAATTTTCTGTTTTTATTCTAAAAAAGAAAAAACATTTCATTACACTTCTTTCCTTATTGTTTTTATCAATCTTTTTTATCACACCTTTTTTATGGGGCAGTGACCTTACCAGTATTCCACTTGTAATAAGAGGATATTTAGACAAATCTATTGGTTCATATTTCCCCTTATTTCCTTGGAGTATGTATTTATTTGCTGGAATTATCTCTGCCTTTCTCTTCCGTAATTGGCAAGAGAAAATGTCTAATAATCAAGTATCTTTAAGATTTGCTGCAATTGGTTTATTATTCATTCTAATTGGAAAGCCGGGGATGGAAAATTGGATTAACCCATTCCGTGATCCTGATGGCGTATATTCCTTTCTTGTGATTCATAATTTAGGGTATATCCTCCTTATTATATCATTGCTCTATTGGGTTGACCAATTTTTTTTACAACCTATGATAGAGAAAAATCCACATGGCTTGCCAATCCTAAAAAACATCACCTTAATGGGGCAAGAAACACTTGCAATTTATGTAATGCACTTATTTATTGTTTATGGCTCGCCACTGAACCAAAGCGTCTTACCTTCTATGCGATATAACATGGAAGTATTACCTGCATTGTTCTATGCTATTTTGCTTTTTGTTTCCATGTTCTATTATGCAAAATTTTGGTCATGGTTCAAAAAAGAACGGCCCTCGGATTTTAAGACTTTTCAATACATAGGTGTTGGATTACTTCTTTATCTCTTTTTGATAAATGACTGGGTTCTCCATTTAATTTAAGCACGTTTTGCCTCGTCCCAATATTTATCCATTTCTTCGAGTGTAATATCCTCAAGAGACTTTTCTAGTTCCTTTATTCTTTTCTCTATGTACCTAAATCGAGAGATAAATTTCTGATTTGTACGCCTGATGGCGCTCTCGGCTACAAGACCATTTAAACGCGCATGATTAACGATGGAAAATAGGACGTCGCCTAACTCGTCTTCCTTCTCTTCAGAAGTACAATTTGGATTGGAAAGTTTTTCTGAATACTCCTTTATTTCCTCCTGAACTTTCAAAAATGCTTGATCTGGATTGGGGAAGTCGAACCCTACACCTGCGGCCTTTTCTTGAATTCTATGCGCTTGTAACAGACCAGGCAAATGTTTGGGAACACCATCTAATACAGATGTTTTTTTGGGGTTTTCACCTTGCTTGATTTTTTCCCAATTCTCCAATACCATTTGCGCATCAGCGGCTATTATTTCCCCATAAACGTGTGGATGACGTCGAATAAGCTTCTCCGATATGGACAAAATAACGTCTTTTAGGGTAAATCTATTTTCCTCTTGTGCCATAACTGCGTGAAACACAATATGAAGAAAGAGATCTCCTAATTCTTTCTTCACCTCTAGCCAATCTGCCTTTTCGATGGCTTCTAAGGTTTCATATGCCTCTTCAATCAAGAGATGGCGGATAGATTCTTGGGTCTGTTCTCTATCCCAAGGACACTCTTTCCGT
Organism: Rhodothermia bacterium; assembly: GCA_017303715.1. Taxonomy (GTDB): domain Bacteria; phylum Bacteroidota; class Rhodothermia; order Rhodothermales; family UBA2364; genus UBA2364. The sequence goes on from JAFLBZ010000005.1 coordinate 91,535, forward strand.
AACCGATGAACAATTTGTACAAAGTCGGTAAAAGCCTGCGCACTTTCTTCCTTTTTGATCGGCGCAGAAGGGATAATAATTTTTTTTGACATATTTTTTTGCTTATGACATACTGTTGTCATAGTGGGATTTTTATTTTGGCATCAGCAAAGGACAAACAGTTTTTGCAGTGTCAACCAAATTATCTCCTGGTTGGGTTCATGAAAGAAGATACGTCACACATCGAACAAACCAGGGTTCTTGTACAAACATTAAATTTTCAGGAGGTATTCTCATGGCACACAACACCATCAACCGCGTCACCTTAATTGGTTTTTTAGCCGCCGATCCACAAGTACGTGCTACTGGCTCCGGCGTCACCATCTGTAATTTCGTGGTCATGACCAACGAAAATTATCGGGATGGGAGTGGACAAATTGTAGAACGGGCTGAGTCCCACCGCATCGTCGTTTTTGATAAATTGGCCGATGTCTGTGCCAAGTATCTCGTAAAAGGACGAAAAGTTTACCTTGAGGGTTCTCTTCAGACACGTTCCTACGACGACAAAGACGGAAACAAGCGTTACATCACAGAAGTAAGAGCACACGAAATGCTTTTGCTGGATCGAACACAACAAGCTACATCCGATGGGGAAGTGAAACAAGAAAAAAGAGGGTATGAAAATACCGGCAAGCGGTACGTAAATAACAAATCGGGTCAGCGTGTTGTAGCTGAACCAGAAATGGAGTCCATGATAGAACCAGAGATGGATCTTCCATTCTGACCTAAGCCGTGTTGAGCAACAACGGATTGGTTTATCTGTGAACTGATCCGTTGTTTATTTTCTGAAGGCTATAAGGGATCGTTCAGGTGTAACTATCTTTTAAAGACTTTTATTTAAGATTCTTTTATGGGGAACCAGAATGTTGTAATTTAAAAGATTGATTCTTAAGATGAATATCCTAAGTTCTTAAAAAAGCAAATACCACAGCTTATTTTTATTGGAGGTACTTTAAATGGCACGAAATTCTCTTAATCGTGTAATGCTAATAGGCAATTTGGCAGCAGATCCCCAAACGCGCGCCACGGGAAATGGCGTTACCGTCACAAACTTCACGGTTATGACCAATGAAGGCTACCGAGATGCAAGTGGGAATATGGTTGAGCGTTCAGAGGCGCATCGGATCGTTGTATTCGACAAACTTGCCGATATCTGCGCGAAATATCTCACCAAAGGACGAAAGGTATATATCGAAGGTTCCTTGCAAACAAGATCATATGATGATAAAGATGGCATAAAACGATATACAACCGAGATTAAGGCAAATGAGATGCTGATGTTGGATCGCGGTAATAACGAGTCTGGAGCAGGTAACTACCAATCTGGGGGATCTTCCTATGGAACTGGAGGAGCATCTACCTACGGAGGTGGCTATCAAGCCCCACAGCGACAAAGCCCGTCACCTCCGCCCGCACACGATGACTTTGGGCCGGATGACGACTTGCCCTTCTAGGATAATTTCAAGGGGTGGAAAAAATCTTCCCCTTCTTTTTTATCATTGATGTGCATCCTGCCAAACAGAGGTACGTAATTTGGTTCTGAATCTATTTTACGTTCAAATTTTTGTTAGCCATGATTAAGAATATAGCACTTCTGCTTGTTGCTTGTATTGCAATTTTGTTTTTGTGGGACACCCCAATATTATATCCCTTACAGATGCTGGTGGTTTTCTTCCATGAAGCATCCCATGCCCTTGCAACCATTTTAACAGGAGGATCTGTACAAGAAATGGTCTTGGTTCGCGAGCAAGGCGGCCATGTTGTCTCACTGGGGGGATGGCCATTTGTGACCTTAAGTGCGGGTTACCTTGGTTCTTTAGGCTTTGGTGTTCTTTTTTATGTTTTATCAGCGTCTAAACGTTTCCAAAAATGGATGGTGTTGGGCATAGGCGTTTTTATCTTACTGATCACATTGTTTTTTGTAAGAAACTGGTTTGGCTTTGGATTCAGCCTTGTTGCTGGGGGTGTTTTTGTAGTAGCTGGAAGATATTTGGCAGACGACTGGAATGCTCTTGTTTTAAAAGCCATCGGTTTAACCAGTATGATGTATGTTCCGCATGACATTTATAGCGATACCATTGCACGTTCTTACCTCGTTTCCGATGCACGCATGTTGGCCGAAGCGTATGGTGGCTCAACAATGATGTGGGGTGGAATATGGTTAATAATATCTTTATACGTCATCTTTAGTGTATTTAGATGGACGCTTACTAAAGCAGATAACGAACAAAAACTTTCTAATGTCCATACCATCTAAAGTGTATGACCTTATTATTGTTGGTGCCGGTTTAGCGGGAGCTATGGTTGCGTGGAACCTACAAAGCCATTACAATATTTTGATCCTTGAACGTGATAATGATGAAGCAAAAGGGTCGAGAATCTCGGCAGGGCTGATTAATCCGTTGATGGCGCAAAAAGGCAGGAAGGTATTTGAGGCAGAAAACGGCTTAAAGGCTTTTCACGAACTTTTGGCGCGCGCCTCTGTTCCTGAAGAGATCGCGCGGATGGATGGCTTGCTGCGACCCGCAAAGAATGAACAGCAAGCCACTTGGTTCAAAATGTCTGCCCAAGCCTCACCTCAACTTGGAAAATGGCTGAGCGAACCTGAGGTAAAAAAGCAGTTTCCTGCGGTTAATGCGCCCTATGGTGGCTTATGGGTTTTTTCTGGAGGAACAGTAAAAATATGTGCCTTGGTGAATTGGCTTGTTCAGCGTGCAAATATTACGTACCAAATAGCAACCGTTCGAGACATTATTGAAAGCGAAGACTTTGTAACCGTAATAGATGAAAAAGGTCAAAAATATACAGCCTCCAAATGTATTTCCTGTATGGGTTATGGTTTTAAGACACTTTCCTTGTTTAAATCTTTAAACCTTCATGCGATCAAAGGTCAGGTTGAAGTGATCGAAGCTCCGCCTGCTATTCAGACGCCAAGCCTGAGTGGAGGCATGTATGTTTCAACTTTCCAAAACAAATGGGTGGCTGGGAGCAGTTTTGTACATCATTTTGAGACTCTAAATTCTTCTCCTACAGAAAAAGAAGCAATTATTGGCGGAATTAAAGAAATGCTTGCATTGCCCGTTCACGATCTCCAAACCAAGTCCGAGGTTGGGATTAGAATTACGATTCCTTCAACAAGATTGCCGATGGTTGGACCAATATCTAAACTGGGAAATATTTGGGTTTTTACAGGCTTTGGAGCAAAAGGTCTCCTTTTAGCGCCTTATTTGGCGCAAAATCTTAAAGATTGGTTAGAAAATTCTGACTTAATTCCATCAGTACTTCTGCCGCATTAGCGCTTCCAATAAGAAGGTATAAGCACCAACAACACGGTAAAGATTTCTAATCTTCCCAGCAACATCAAAAAACTTAAAAACCATTTAGAGAGGTCTGGTAAAATCGCATAGCTCTCAGATGCACCGAATGCACCAATAGGCGGCCCAACGCCAGATAAACAAGAAATAACAATACCTGCTGCATCCACAAGAGAAACACCCGTGAAGGTCATAATCCCTGTACCAAAAACAAAAGTGGCAAAATACACAAAAACAAAACTTGTAATGTTTCTGCTAATTTCAGGCGGGACGACCTCATGATCTAGTCGAATGGCAATAATGGCACGTGGATGAATCATCAATTGAATTTCCCGGATAACCTGCTTAAAAATTAATACTATACGTAGAATTTTAAGCCCACCGGCGGAAGAACCCGCCATCCCACCGATCATGGCAAGTGTTATGAGTAGAAATGTAGTGAAAGGCATCCACTTATGAATATCCGTATTAGTGAAGCCTGTAGTTGTCATTACGGAAACGACTTGGAATGAAGCGTATCGCAAGGCGTCACCGAATGAGGGGTACATGAGATATTCTGGAGCGGTTAGCTGCAGTGGTGGAAAATATTCTGCTGTGGGTCTCCAAATTGCCAACGTCATTAAAACGATGGAGATGCCCATGATGGACATAAAAACCTTAAAGACTGTTTTGGTAAAAACCTTATAGTTTTTGTGGGAAAGCGCCTGATAAAAGAAATTGAAATTTATAGCACCGATGATCATGAAAACCATTACAATCAATTCTACATACACGGAATCAAATGCAGCAAGTGAGTCAGTTTTAGTTGAAAATCCCCCCGTTGAGATAGCCGAAAATGCTGTAGAAGCGGCATCAAAGAAGCTCATGACGGGCAAGAGCAATAGTGCAAGAATGATGGTTAAAAGGGTATAAATCCCCCAAACTCTTTTTGATATTTCGCTCACACGAAAAGAAAGACGTTTGATGGCTGGCCCACTTACTTCAGACTTAAAAAGTTGCATCCCACCAATACCAAGAAGAGGTAAAAGGGATGTAGATAAAACAATCATGCTTAGCCCGCCCAGCCATTGGCTAAAAGCACGCCAAAACTGAAAAGCAAAGGGCAATTCTTCGACGGGGAGATTATTATTACCGCCCAGAATTGACGCCCCAGTTCCTGTAAAGCCACTAATCATTTCAAAATAAGCATCCGTAAAAGAGGGGACGACACTAGACCAAACGAAAGGCAATGCTGCAATGAGCGGTATTAAAATCCATGCAAGGGTGAGAATGGCAAAAGCTTCACGGATTCGAAGTTCCTCGTCTGGACGGTATATATTCCAAGTTGCAACTCCAAAAGAGATGCAAATTGCAGCCGTTCCTCCGAAAGCCCACCAGTCAGCATCACCGTAGCCCAGCCCCACCAACATGGGGATCAACATCAGGAATCCAACAACAAGCAAAATTGCTCCCAGAATACCGACGATTATCCTATAATTAAGCATATGCGAGAAGTCAGAGGGTACTTTTTAAGGGTTGGCTTCTGAAAGAAGTACTTGGCGGGAGGGTTTAAGGACGTAAAATAAACAGATTACCTTGGTTTTACAATTTGAATTTATGTTTGGATTACGCCCGGATTAAAAGGAGGTATATGTGGGTTCTGGTTTGCCATCTCGATGCCCAAGGAAATCCAATTTCGGGTATCTTTCGGTTCGATAATTTCATCAACCCATAAACGTGAAGCAGCATAGGTAATTTCGGTTTTTATTTCGTATGTAGCGGCAATATCGTCTAATCGAGTTTGTTTTTCGGTCTCTGAAAGCAGTTGTCCTTTTTTTTCTGCTTTTGCAAGTTGGATTTGCAACAAAGTCTTTGCGGCTTGCACACCGCCCATGACCGCGATCCGTGCAGTAGGCCAAGCGAGCATAAGCCTTGGGTCGTAAGCCCTCCCACACATGGCATAATTGCCAGCACCATAGGAATTGCCCAGCACAATGGTAAATTTTGGAACGACGGAATTGGCAACAGCATTAACCATTTTTGCACCATCTTTGATGATTCCCCCATGCTCGGATCGGGAACCGACCATAAAGCCGGTTACATCTTGCAAAAAGACCAAAGGAATTTTCTTCTGATTGCAATTCATGATAAAACGTGCTGCTTTATCTGCCGAATCTGAATAAATTACTCCACCGACCTGCATTTCGCCCTTTTTTGAGCGTGTCATTTTTCGCTGATTGGCAACAATACCTACACTCCAGCCATCTATCCGAGCATAGCCACACAGCAGGCTTTTCCCAAATCCCGCTTTATATTCTGTCCATGAATCTGCATCAATTAACGCCTTTAGCACCTCATACATATCGTAAGGTTGTACTTGGTTTTCGGGGATTACTTTATTGAGGCTCTCCGGTGATAATGACGGCATTTTGCTATCTCCGCGTGAGAAATTCGCCTTGGCACGTTCCCCGAAATGCCCGACCAAGTCTCGAATGGTGCTGAGGCAAGTTTCATCGTCCGGCATAGTATAATCTGTCACCCCCGAAATTTCGGAGTGTGTTACTGCTCCACCAAGCGTTTCAATATCGGTGTCTTCTCCGATGGCCGCTTTAACCAAAAATGGCCCTGCTAAAAACACAGAACCTGTTCCGTCCACAATGAGGGCTTCATCACTCATGATCGGCAAATAAGCCCCACCTGCAACACAACTGCCCATAATGGCGGCAATTTGTGGAATTCCCATGGAGGATAGGCGTGCATTGTTCCGAAAAATGCGACCAAAATGCTCTTTATCGGGGAAGATTTCGTCCTGCATGGGAAGGTACACCCCCGCAGAATCCACCAAATAGATAATGGGCAAATGGTTTTCAATTGCAATTTCTTGTGCACGAAGGTTCTTTTTTGCCGTAATCGGGAACCATGCACCGGCTTTTACGGTGGCATCATTTGCAACGATCATACAAAGTCGCCCATTGATCCGGCCAATTCCTGTAATTACCCCACCGGCAGGACATCCGCCTTCATTCTCATATTGTCCATAACCTGCAAAAAGCCCCCATTCATAGAACGTGTTCTCATCCACCAGCAATTCGATTCGTTCTCTTGCAGTTAGTTTCCCACGTTTGTGAACAAGGTCTATGGCTTTTCGGCCTCCACCTTGGTAGAGGGAATTTTTTATGTTGTTTATTTTATTTGCAATAACGGGCATTATTTTCGCATGGATTTAAGCATTTCTAACAGGAAAGGTCGAGGCAAGCGCGTTAACTCATTAAACTGCCCTCCAGCATTCAGGACTTCGCCGCCATCTAACGTTAGGATCGTTCCCGTCATATAAGAACTTGTGTCTGAAAGCAGAAAAACCACCAATGACGTCAGTTCATCATGTTCGCCAAAGCGTCCCAATGCGACACGGGCACGCATTTGATCCGCAACTTGTTCATTGGGAACCAATCGCTTCCAAGCTCCTTCAGTAGGAAAAGGGCCGGGTTGAATGCAGTTTAAGCGGATATTATAAGTTCCCCACTCGACCGCAAGAGATTTGGTCATGGCCTCAATTCCGGCTTTTGATACTGCACTTGGAACAACAAAGGCGCTCCCTGTTGTCGCATAAGAGGTTGTAATCGAGACTACAGCCCCCGATTTTTCACTTTCGATCCACTTCTTACCCACGGCTTGCGTCACATAAAAAGCACCATAGAGGTTTGTTTTTACGACCGAATCAAACGCATTGGGCGAAATCTCGTGTGTCGGGGCTAAAAAATTTCCGGCGGCATTGTTTACCAAGCCATGAATATCTCCGAACGTAGAGCCAGCACGTTCCACCATTTCTATCACACTTTCTGCTTCTCGGATGTTGCAACTGATGCCTTGGGCTTTTCCACCATTGTCTTGTACGAATGCTGCCGTTTCTTCGAGCGGTTCGGGTCTTCTTCCACAAACCGTAACGGAAGCACCTAATTGAGCGCATCGAATGGCCATAGAGCGTCCAAGTCCGGTTCCGCCACCGGTGATCAAAATGTGTTTACCGGCCATTGCATCCGGTGCAAATAGTTCTTTGTGCATATATTTTACCTGAAATACATAAATTGAGCGATCGAGAAATAAATCATTACTCCCAGAATATCATTACTGGTGGTCACAAATGGGCCCGTTGCTTTGGCCGGATCAATGCCATAGCGGTGTAACAAAAGTGGCGCTCCAGATCCAATACTGGCGGCCATGAGAATGCATGTTAAGAGGGATAAACCGACCGTCTCGAACAGACGTAACAGATCGGCACCAGCCATCTCCCCCCAGCCAGAAAACTTAAGGGCAAGCATGACCAAACCGATTACGCAAGCAAGTGCAATGCCATTAATAAAAGCCACCGAGATTTCCTTTAGCAACCGCTTCAGAATATCACTTGCCCAGATATCGCCAGACGCAATCCCTTGAACGGCTATTGCCGCACATTGCACCCCAACATTTCCCGCAGTAGAGCCAATGACCGGTATAAACATGGCCAAGACCACTACTTTTTCTAAAACAGATGTAAAAGTACCAATGACAAATGCAGAAACCAATGATCCGGTCAAGCCAAAAAGGAGCCAAGGAAGACGCCCTCGGCTAACAGCCAAAACACTATCCCCAATATCTTCGTCCCCAAAAGAAATACCACTCAAGCGCTGCAAGTCCTCCTCGGCCTCTTCACGGATTACATCTACGACATCATCAATCGTAATGCGTCCAATGAGTTTCCCTTGTTCATCAACCACAGGCAAAACAGTTAAATCGTATTTCTCCATAATGCGTGCCACTTCTTCTTGATCCATATCAGGTAATACCGAAAGAATATCAGTTTCCATAATGGATTTAAGGGTGGTATTTGCTGGATTTAAGAGCAACTGCTTCAGGGAAACCAACCCTTGAAGAAAGCCTTCATCATCTAGAACATAGACCAAATAAATTGGCTCGACTTCTTCGGCAAGCCTTCTCACTTCTTCTGTGGCTTGTGCCACTGTCCAATATTGAGGTGCAGAGACCAATTCGGTGGCCATCAATCGGCCAGCACTGTCTTCGCCATATTGCAGCAACTCGCGCAGGTCATCAGCATCCTCTAAAGACGTAAGCACCTCCTCAGTCAGGTCATCCGGCAATTCAGCCAGTACATCCGCAGCGTCGTCAGTGTCCATCTCGTCCACCATTTCCACGATATCGGCGGCTTCCATGTCGTCGAGGAGGACTGCTCTTAAAGGGGAATCCAGTTCCAATAAAACATCTGCACGTTGATTGGCGGGCAACCAGTCAAAAAGTTTTTGCGCCTCCTCTTTTTCGAGGCGCTCTATCATCAAAGCAAGGTCTGCATAATGGAGGTCCAAGACAATATTCAACACCATACCCCGCTCATCTTTGGTGATGAGGTCTGCAATGTCTTCGATAAGTGCATGATCTACTTCAGGAAGCCCAAAGCGATCTTCATTCGTGGTTGCCATCTTTGTCTTCGAATGGTGGTGAAGCGTATTGCAATGCGGTGGCTAAGGCGACAAAGTCCGCTGGCGTAAGATTTTCAGCCCTTAGACCCGTCCAAGGCTCCGGAACTGATCCCAATTTCTGCAAACTGTTTCGCAACGTTTTCCGACGCTGATTGAATGCCGTCCGAATGACCAACCTCAGGTATGTTGAGTCAATATTGGGTGCTATTTCTTCTTTCGGAAAGAAATCCAATGCAATAACGGCACTAACAACATCAGGTTTGGGATAAAACACACTCGCGGGAACCTTAAACAATAGTTGAGGCTGGGCGTACAACTGCGTTACGACACTTAGAATCCCATACTCTTTTGTATTGGGCTTCGCGACCAAGCGCTGCGCAACTTCTAATTGCATCATCAAAATCGCACGTTTTACCGTTGTTGCAGCATCCAAAAGTGAAAAAAGAATGGGTGTTGTAATATAATAAGGCAAATTTCCAACCACAAAAAGCGGGCGTGTCCCACCCAATTCATCCCAACCCGTTTGTAAAACATCTTGCAAACGAATGTCTAAATACGAGAATTGACCCTTTAGCCATGCCACGGCCCGATGATCCACCTCAATCGCTGTCAAATCAGGGTAAGTACGTAACAACTCTCCTGTTAGCGCTCCTGTACCCGGGCCAATTTCTACCACTTTCGCCCCCAATGGTGCTTGAACAGCCCCTACAATCTTCCTGATGATGTTCGGATCTTGAAGAAAGTTTTGGCCAAAACGCTTAAGAGGGACAAATGGAACTGCCACAAGTATGGGGGTTGATACGCTGGAAGGTATCAAGATAAGGATACGGTAAGGCGGAATAAATGATTTGCAATAACGGAATATAGATTTTTTTTGTCATCGAACGCCACGCTTTTTACGATTCCGAGCATAATCCTCAAAAATGAAAGCACCTAAATTATCCAAGGAAGCAAAATAGGCACGACCAGCATTCGCCTCGGTCATTTCTTGAATAAAGTGCTGGAGATAACCATCTTTCGCAATCATGAATGTGGTGATCGTAATGCCTTCGCGCTTGCACATCACCGCTTCGTCAAGTACCTTATTGACGATTTTCCGGTCTAAGCCATAAGGATTTTTATACAACCGGCCAAATTCATAGTGGCAACTCGGCTTGCCATCCGTGATCATAATAATTTGTTTGTTCCTGTTTTTTCTTCGGCTTAAGATCATCCTAGCTCGCTGAAGCCCAGCACGGGTATTGGTATGGAAGGGACCTACTTGCAAATAAGGCAAATCTTTTACCGAGACCTCCCACGCATCATTGCCAAAGGCCACAATATCCAACGTATCCTTCGGGTAACGGGTCATGATCAATTCAGAAAGCGCCATCGCCGTTTTACGGGCGGGTGTAATACGGTCTTCGCCATACAAAATCATGGAGTGTGAAAGGTCAATCATCAACACCGTTGAGGTAGAGGTATGGTGATCGGTCTCAAAAACCTCAAAATCGTCCTCCTTGAGTTCCCACCCCTCCCCGCCTGTTCTGCGGTAGGTATTGGACAATGTCTTGGTGATGTCTAGCTGATTAAGATCGTCTCCAAATTTCCATGAGCGACTTTCTGGCATACGCTCGTCCCCTTTACCAATAAATGGGGTTTTGTGCTGCCCGTTTTTCGCCTGCTTTAAGTTGTTGAATACCTCTTCCAACGACTTTTGGCGTAATTCCCTTTCTGCTTTTCGGGTCAGGACTAAGTTTCCACGCTTTTCATCATCTTCCAGAAAGCCCTCTCTCTTCAATTCTGCTATCAAATCCCCTATGCCATAACGGTCATTAGATAGATTGTAACGCTGATCCAATGAGGTCAGCCACTGAAGTGCCTCTTCAACATCACCCGCTGTTATCAAAAGCAGTTGCTCGAAAATATCCCGAAGTTGATTATTGGTCGCGGATGAGTCCTGCGAGGCCGTAACCCATTGTGTGTAACGAAATAAAATTACCGAAGGGTTTAAGGGTGTATTTTGAGGATTCATGTCGGTCATCTTATACCTCGATAAGGATTTTTGAGAAACTCTTTTGCGCGGTCATGCGCTCTTTGGGTATCTGGCATTCGAAGTACCAAATTGTACATTTCTTTGGCCTTGTTGCGCTCACCAAGCGCATCATAGGTCATGCCAAGCCTTAGGCGTCCCAAAACATGGAAATCAGATTTTTTCTTAGCTTTAGTACCCAATCCCAGTAATTTTATAGCAGCCCCTTTTGCTTCTTCATAATCGCCTTTGAACAAGTACAAACCACTTAGGTAATAATAGGCTTGCTCCGCAATAGCAGCCGTATAACCAGATTGCCTTTTCTCGTGTCGCGCAGCGACTTCATGAAACAGTTGTTTTGCCCGCTCACTGTAACCAAAATAGTTTTCCACCCTTGCTTGCAAAATATGGTAAAACGAGTTGTTGGGATATTTAGTCCTCAGCCAGCCGATATAAAAAGAAGCCCCTTCGTACCGAGGTTCATAGATATAATTGATTTGGAAGAGATAATAAGCGGCCTCCGAGCGCATAAAGGTTCCTTGTTTAAATGTCCGCTTTATTTCTTCCAATCCTCGTTCACGGCTTCCTCTGGGCAAAAACCACATTGCATACTTCATGGCCGGATATTTTCGAGGCAAGACATCTGCAAAATAATCATAAACCCCCCATCCAAAATAGTAATCATTGTTCTCTGGTGCTATCTGAGCGGCTTTAGTCACATAATCAACTGCTTCTTTCCCATATTTAAAAGACCGAATCCATTCTGAGCGGTTCGCATACAAACGACTTCGGAAGCCAACAGCCATCCCTTTAAAAAGCACCGCATCGTAACTATTTGGATTTTTGGCGAGCATTCGGTCGCTACGCTGGCTTACTTGCGTCATTTCGTTATGAAAAACGTCATCAATGGCCGTATCTCCTACACTGGCCAGAATGAGCCACCACCGAGACAACGCTTTTAGAAACGGGCCTGCCGGATGCTGGGGATGTTGGCGTTCTATCTCGGAAAAAATCCGGTCTGCTTCAGAGAAACGCATGTCATAGGCCGCATCCACCCCACGCATTGCTCGCTGCACAAAGAGCGAATCTTTCATCAAGTCTTGTGCATGAACTTGCCCCCCAACTACTAGGAGGAAAAACCAAATCAAATTGCAAAGATGTTTTTTCATTGCCAGATCACCTCCAAAAGGTGTCGTTTTAGGATCAAAAATCTAAGAAGGCATCTATCGTCATACCTAATGGACATTAACAATAATACCAAGTCAGCCTCTTGTGGCGCTCTGCACCCCAAGAATAAATACCTATAGTGTTGTTACGGTTCCGCTCAAAGCGGCCAATGGCCCTTCTTCCTGCATCCACCAGATTTCACCTTTGGTTTCTTTTTCTTGTCGGAATACTAAGATGAAGCCCTTGCGGTAATCATCATTTACTTCTGGTTTTTTTACCGCTTCATATGCTTTTTTACTGGTGTAAATTTGAAGATTAGCGGGCTTTTTTTGTGCCACTACTTTTTTTACCAAAGCGACGTAAGTCTCTTCGGTGTATTGTCCAGCAACCATAATCGCCACTGCTTTCCCTACAGGTGTCTGTGATTCTGAAATCACCTCATAATCTGGTAATTGTGGAGCTTTTATCTGCTGTTGCTCTTCAGGTTTTTCACGACAACCTGCAATTAAGAAAAGGGCAAACCAGAAAAAAACTAGCGTTTTATTGTAATACATTGGATTTTTTGCCCTAAGATACAAAAAAAGGCAGCCCCATAAAGAGACTGCCTCGCACCTTTTGGCCAAAGACTAAGATCAATCGTCAAACTTGAGATTGCCCAAGCCAGCAATTTCCCCAAGGGTGGCGGGGCCACTTGTACCAGCATTTGCCTGATACTCTTCGAGGGCTTTGCGTTCTTGGCTCTTCTCTTTATCCTTTTCAGCGTCCTTTTCGGCTTTTTCAGCTTGCTTTGCCGCTTGAGCAATGGCCTTCTCGCTGAGAATAATCCGCTTATCTGCCTTATTGAACTCTATGACCCGTACACGAAGGGTGTCTCCGGGCTTGTAGGAATCTTCAGGGTTTTTGGCAGGCTTAGTCAAATGTCCGGCAGGAATAAAGGCTTCGACATCCAATGGCATTTCTACAATCACACCATTTTCGTTAAAGCGCACCACCTTAACCTCAACATCGGTTCCGACGGCATACGCATTTTCAAACTGGCTCCAAGGATCGGTAGAAACTTGCTTGTGTCCCAATGAGAGACGGCGGTTTTGTTGGTCAATGTCCAATACAACCACATCAATCTCATCACCTTTTTTAACCACTTCGCCGGGGTGACGGATTTTCTTCGTCCACGACAAGTCAGAAACGTGTACCAAACCATCTACCCCTGCTTCAATTTCAACGAATACCCCGAAGTTGGTTAGGTTACGAACCACCCCTTTGGTCACGGTTCCGGCTGGGAAGCGGGCTTCAATCTCAGTCCACGGATCTGGCTCAAGTTGCTTCATCCCCAACGAAATCTTGCGGTTTTCAGAGTCAATACTTAGGATTTTCACCTTTACATCATCTCCGAGGGAAACCATTTGGGTTGGATGCTTGATGTGCTGACGCCAACTCATCTCACTGATGTGTACCAAGCCTTCGATACCTTTGTCCAATTCAACAAATGCACCGTAGTCGGTAATCGAAACAACTTTTCCTTCAACATCTTGGCCTTCTTTGAAGTTCTCGGCAATCTGATCCCAAGGATGAGATTGCAACTGCTTCATGCCCAACGAGATGCGATGGCGGTCTTTATCGTAGTCTAAGACTACAACTTGAATTTTTTGATCTAATTCCACCACTTCACTGGGGTGCGTAACACGTCCCCAAGAAAGGTCTGTAATGTGCAGGAGGCCATCTACGCCGCCAAGGTCAATAAACACCCCGAAATCGGTGATGTTCTTAACAGTTCCTTCCAGAACCTGACCCGGCTCCATTTTATCCAGAATACGAGAGCGTTGGTTTTCAAGGTCTTTTTCGATCAAGGCTTTATGCGAAACCACCACGTTGCCATTTTGCTCGTTAAGTTTCACAATTTTGAATTCCATGCGCTTGTCAAGATAGGCATCAAAGTCACGAACCGGACGGACGTCAATTTGGGAACCGGGCAAAAAGGCTTCCTTGCCAAAGAGATCTACAATCATACCACCTTTGATCCGGCGAATAATGAGACCCTCGATCACCTCGTCATTCTTGAAGGCTTCGTCAATCCGCTGCCAACGACGCAATTCGGTCGCACGACGGCGCGAAAGCATCGGCTGGCCTTGGCGATCTTCCAATTTTTCGAGGAATACATCCACATCGTCACCGATGGCAATTGGCCCGTCAAATTCGTTCTTGGACACAACCCCATCAGATTTAAAGCCGATGTCCACCACCACATCCTTTTCCCCAATACTGACGACTTTACCCGTTAGGATGTCTCCTTCCGTAAAGTCCACCTTGATCGGATCGTACTGCGAAAGAAGTTCCAGAAACGCCTTGTCAGCGTCACTTTTTTCGTGGTCAAGTGCAGTTAACTCGTCCAATTTAAAGACGCGGCCTTCTGGTTTTCCGGTAAAGCCTTTCTTCGGTGTTTTTGCCACTACCGGACGGAGTACCTCGTCCATAACTGCGGCATCAGCTACTGCTTCGACCTCGGCTACATCTTGTACAACCTCCTCAACTTGGGTTGTAGCTTCAGCGACCTCGGTTGATACTTCGGCTACCGTTTCAGCGACCGCTTCTTGTACGGTTTCCTCAACGGTAGGTTGAACGTTGTTCAGTTCATCACTCATACAAATTTTCGGATTTTGAGGACATTCTACTTTAGACGAGACAGTCTCGCAATCCTTCTCCTAATAGGCTCCCAGCAGTGTGTGTCTCGAACAGCAACAGATGGGGTTTAAAGGTGAATAAATACAGTAAGTTATATTATTTTTTTGAATTCATTTTTATTTCTGCTTTTTCGACCACCCAGCGCACTTGCTCCGCGATGTCCATAAACGAGGTATCCAAGACAAAAGCATCGTCAGCCCGTTTAAGTGGGGCAATTTTCCGTGTAGCGTCCTGTAAGTCGCGGGCTTCTATCTCCGCAAGAACAGCATCATACGCCAAAGTATGCCCTTTTTCCTCCATCTCAACCACCCTTCTACGTGCACGAATGCGTGCGTCGGCAGTAAGAAAAACCTTCAAGTCTGCATCAGGAAAAACAACCGTACCAATGTCACGCCCATCCAGCACTACCCCACCGTGTTTTTCCACTTGCTCTTGGGCGGTTTCCCGTTGTAAAGCCATTAATTTTTCGCGCACAACGGTTTGCGTAGCGACGCTACTCGCCATCTTTCCTACTTCGGGCGTCCGAAGTTTCGACGTAATATCCGCTCCCGCCAAGAAAACCTGCATTTGTTCCTCACTTGGCACCACCTTTAATGCCAAATTTTGAACAAAAGCGCCAAAATCTGGATTTTCAATGGTTTTGCCCGACGCAATGCTTGCAAAGGCAATTGCCCGAAACATCGCTCCGGTATCTAAATACAGAAGCCCTAATTTATTTGCCACCCATTTTGCGGTGGTGCTTTTTCCGGAGCCGGCTGGCCCATCAATGGCAATAATCAAGTTTTCTTCGGTTTTTTAAAGCCTATGAATATACAAAAAAGCCCACCCCTTACTTGAGGTGGGCAAATAATTACCTAAATTCTTCACTTTCTAAGGCGTTTTACCATACGTTTTGCTTACAACATCAATTGTATTGGGAAATCGAAATGGGCCTAATGGGGTTTGAAGAGTCGGACGCGCACTCAGACGTAAATTAACAGGATTCTCACCAGTACCAATGAGGTTTTTAACCAACTCAACCACATTTTGGGCGTTGCCCTCCATAAAATCAACCGCATTTAGTTTTATCTCGATGGGGATGTCCACCCGTTGACCTGCTGGCAAAGAGATACTTTGATTCAGTAATCCAGAAATTGCTTCCTTATTTTGCAAAAAGAGTGTCCACTCCATCGTGGACAATTTTGCCGCAACCGGAAGGTTTTGTGGGGCTTCGGCAGCAACATGGAGACTAAACGTTAAAGGAACATCCCGTTTACCGATGGCTTGTGTAACCCGAAGTAAATCTAAAGCGCCCAGGTCTCTAACAGACTTTAGGTTGAGCACGTCAATTCCGGCCAAACGGACATTGCTCACGCGGTCTAAATCAAACTTCATGAGCTTTAAGCTCGAAAGTTGTTGTAAGTTCTGGCAACCTGCGGAGTTCAGCAAAAATGCGGACAAAACAAAAAATCCGAGGCTTTTAATTAAGTAATTATTTTTCATGGCTTTATGAATGATTTTGATGAATTTAAGGGTCTTCATACCAATACCCAAACCGAACAACAGCCGATTTTATTGCGCAAATTAAAACATGTAGAAATCCCGCGTTCATCTTTGCAGGAAATTTCTTTAATGAAAAGAAGCCCCATTGTTGCGGTTTTGGACAATATACGATCGGTTCATAATGTTGGGGCTATTTTTAGAACATCTGATGCCCTTTTAGTGGAGCAACTTTGCCTTTGCGGGATCACCGCCACACCGAACACACATCCGGAACTTCAGAAAACAGCATTAGGCGCACAAGATACGGTTCCGTGGGCTTACTATTCACACACAACTGATGCATTGGTCGCACTAAGAAAGGCAGGATACCAAATTGCTGCATTAGAGATTACCAACCTTTCCAGAATGATACAAAGTGTTCAACAGGACGAATTTCCCATCGCTTTGGTCGTAGGTCATGAGGTTTTTGGCGTTTCGGACGAAGCCATTGCGCTGTGCGACTTCGCACTCGAATTGCCACAATTTGGGGTAAAGCAGTCGCTTAATGTCTCGGTTGCTTACGGAATTGCCCTATATGGATTGGTAAATCAGTTGGACATTTTTACATCATCTGGGCTTTCACGGTAACGCCTTAACAAGGCTTTTGCAGCATTTCCGGGCACTTTTTTTCCTTCTTTTACAGCTTCTTCATAATCTTCTAAGGCTGCACGTACAGCCGGATGGGTATAAAAGTGTTGTAACACGGCGGCCTCCATGATCTGATGAAGCCAATAGGACGATTGCTCGGTTCTTCTTGTGTCCAACCAACCATTTTCCGTCACCAATTTATGGTGGTTCTGGATCATTTCCCACACCTCTGTAATTCCAGTTCCCTTCAGAGCAGAACACGTCCGAACTTCTGGAACCCAACCAGATTCATTTTCCCTAAAGAGATGCAAAGCGCGTTTATAGGAAATTCGGGCCGTTTCTGCGGGTAATCTGTTGTCACCATCTGCTTTATTGATCACAACACCATCAGCAAGTTCCATAATGCCGCGCTTAATCCCTTGTAATTCGTCACCAGCACCTGCAAGCATGAGCAACAAAAAAAAGTCAACCATTGAGGCAACTTGGGTTTCCGACTGCCCAACCCCAACCGTTTCAACCAAAATGACATCAAAACCCGCCGCTTCGCAAAGCAACATCACTTCTCGTGTTCTGGGAGCAACGCCACCCAAAGCACCTCCGGAAGACGTTGGCCGAATGAACGCATTTGGATGTTTTGACAGATCTTCCATTCGGGTTTTATCGCCCAAAATGCTCCCGCGCGTTTTCTCACTGCGAGGATCAATCGCCAAAACAGCAACCTTATGCCCCAACTCGGCGACATGTAAGCCAATGGCTTCGATAAAAGTACTTTTGCCCACACCCGGAACGCCCGAAATTCCAATACGGGTACTGTTTCCGGTGTAGGGCAAACATTGCTCTAATAAGGATTCTGCAAGGTCTTGGTGCGTCGCCGAGGTACTTTCAATGAGGGTAATGGCGCGGCTAAGCATTATCCTATTCCCCGAAAGAATTTCTTCACGGAAGGTGTCTATAGCCGGTAATGGAAGTCGCATACAATTTTTTGTTGGAAAATAGGACTTTGGTCATGTCCGCAATCGGTAAAATTTCCGTAAAGCAAGGAAAAAGAAAAGGAGCCATCCCGAATCAACAGAAAAGCCCCTTTCTTTTTATGCCCTTTCCCAAAAGTGATTATTGAATCCCAAAACACCATCCACCATTGGTACGGATGTTCTCGGCCACCATTCGACGTGCCGCTTTAACGTTAATGGAGTGTATTTGAGCGAGTTGTTGTACGGCCAAAACTGCCATGTCGAGGGCTTCACCCTCCATAAAAGAAGCAAGTGCATCAATGGCCGCATGTTGGCACTTCCGTGTAGAATCCTGCAAAACCAAGTCCAACATGGCTTCATATACCACCATTGCCGCCCTATCTTTAACTTCACGAAGTTTTTCTACCCGAAGTAAAACCGACTCAGACATATAGATTTCGGTAATTATATCGGCAAGATTCATCAATATCTCTTGTTCTTCTTTCAATCTAATGCCCCCCTCTGTTTGCGCCGTAAGGGCATTCCCAAGGGTGAGTAAAAAGACTTTTTTAAGTTGCTCGGTCTGGTATTGTGCCAAGGCTTGACGTTCAATTGGCCTATCAGAGCCTACCCGACCAGACGATAATTCGTCTTGAATAGCAAAAATAGGCGTGAGCAAGTCAATTTCCCCTTTCATAAACCTACGTAATAACATGTCCACCATTAATAAGCGGTTTATTTCGTTCGTCCCCTCAAAAATTCGGTTTATTCTGCTATCCCGATAAGCACGCGCAGCAGCATATTCTTCGCTAAAGCCAATTCCGCCATGAATTTGGACGTTTTCATCCACACAATAATCCAATACTTCCGAACCTAGAATCTTGAGGATTGAACATTCTATCGCATATTCTTCAGCAGCATCCAACATTGCTTCGGTATAAGATTTTCCTGAAGCCATAGAAGCCTCTTTCTGTAATTGCATTTGGTTGGACACACGATAAACCGCGCTTTCGCTTGCAAAAATGCGGGTGGCCATTTCCCCTAATTTATATTGAATGGCACCAAAATTACCGATCGGCTGGCCAAATTGATACCGTTCATTGGCGTATTTGGTTGCGTCTGTCAAGACGCCTTTAGACCCACCTGTACACAAAACGCCCAATTTGTAGCGCCCAATATTAAGCACATTAAAGGCAATTAAGTGACCTTTGCCAATCTCGCCCAATACCTGATCTTGTGGAACAGCGACGTTTTCAAAGAAAACTTGGCGCGTGGACGAGCCTTTAATCCCCATTTTGTCTTCTTCAGCGCCCAATATTAAACCGGGTGTACCCTTTTCTACGATAAAAGCAGTAAATTTTTCACCATCAATCTTGGCAAAGACAATAAAAACATCTGCAAATCCCGAATTGGTGATCCACATTTTTTGACCATTCAGGATATAATGCGAACCATCATCGCTTTGTACGGCGCGTGTTTTGGCCGCAAGTGCATCCGACCCACTTCCGGGTTCCGTCAAGCAATAAGCCGCTTTGAGTTCTCCAGAAATCAGGCCGGGTAAATATTTTTCTTTCTGTGCTTCCGTTCCGAAATACAAAATGGGCAACATACCGATCCCTGTATGAGCTGCTAAGGCCACACTAAAAGACCCCGCAGGCCCCATGACATCAGCAATAATCGTATTGGTATTGGTGTCTAAGGCCGTTCCGCCATAAACCTCTGGCATGTGCGACCCCAACAAGCCCAATTCGCCCATTTTTTGGAGCAACTCCGGCGTAACACCCTCTATTTGCTTCTCAATCTGTTCCCTTTTCGGAAAAACCTCCTGTGTCAAAAAGTCTTTGGTCATCTGCCAAATCATTTGTTGTTCTTCGTTGATCTCTTCCGGAATGAACACTTCTTCAGGCGTACTTCCAGTTGTTAAAAAGACACCTCCTTTTAAGAGATGCTGGGTTTGGGCTGTCTGCATCATGGTCTTCTAAGATAATCGGTGGAAAATGCAAGATGATCTCTCAAAAATATTGCCCCTAATGCTTGTTCATCACAAGTCAAGTTCTGCAAATACATCTGAAAGGGCTTTTCAAGAAATTTAACGCATTGCGGCACAACAAGTTAACAGTGTTAAGATGAATTTAATGCGAATACAAAAAAGTCAGAACCTTCACGCTGACCAAATATAAATGTGACAATCCCCACGAGCCTCACCGCTAACGCTGGAGCTACTCTATGCGCATTCTGAAATGTCCTGTTTGTTTCCACAAAAAAAGTGCGTCATTTTCAACCGTTCCAAACCCATAATTATGCACAACCATCAACCGTTCTCCATCTGCAATTCGGTCGGTAACAAGTCCGATATGCGTGAGATTGGGCGGAATGATCCATGCCACAATGTCTCCGGGTTTATAATGATGTTCTTCTGACGAGATAGGGACTTCCCAACCCTTTCTTTGGAAGTAGCGGCTTAAGTTGGGAACCCGCCGATGATCAATATTGGGGTCGGGTCGCACCATGTGCCACAGCTGGGGATACTGTAAAAAATTTTTCCGCATGTCTTCGTGAACCTCTTTTTGGAGGTCTATCCCAATTTTGCGAAAAGCACGAACTAAAACATCCGAGCAGACACCTGTATGCTGGGGGACATCACCATTTGGATATGTTAATCTCTGGTACGATGGGTCATAACCAGTGGTAACGCCCACTTGTCCAAGTGCAGCCGCAATAAATTGAGCTATACGAGCATTTTCTACAGGAACACGCCGGACGATTTGAGGGGAGAAGGAGTTTTCCTCATGCTTAGGGGAATTGGGTTCCCCTAAGCATCCAAACAAGCTCAACAGTGCAAGTAGATAAAGATACCTTGACTTTATTTTGAAAGGAACATGTTGCACGAAATATCATTATTCTATTCGGGAGACAGGCACGGTTTTAGAGAAATTTTCTCCCTTGATGACCAAAAAGAAACGTCCTAGTGGAAGTTTTGATAGATTTACCTCGTACTGATACCTCGTCAATGCAGGAATTTCTGGCACGATCTCTTGATAAAGCTGTCTCCCAGTCACATCAATTATCTGAAGCGTTAAGGCTTGTTTTTTTGCAACCACCAAATCTACGTTTAGCAAATGGCGAAAAGGATTCGGGAAAACACCACCCAGATAAAACCCTTCTGGCAAGTCATTGACCTCAATGCGTTGGGATTGGGTGAACGAGATGCGACCGTTTTTGTCAATATTTTTCAGTCGGAAGAAATATATACCGGGCTGTAATTGGTTGGTCTGAAACGCATATTGCTCACCAACATCGGGTGAACCTTTAGACGGAAGATATGCTATTGGTTTAAAGTCGCCTAAAGTTGTTTTACCCTTTTTTAGTACAAGTTGGGCCATTTCCACCCAAAAGCCATCGAAATTTGCTTCCGAAGCTGTTTCCCATTTTAAGGTCACTTGTTGTGCCTCTACTTGCCCCATAAAAGTGGTTAGTGTTATGGGTAACGGCACGGTACATGTAAAGTAAGGATCAAAAATCATCATCACAACCACAGTTCCCATGTTCATGCCGGCGAAAGAAAACGGATTATAGCTTGCGCCGTTTGCTATTCCAAAGCCAATAAATCCTTCAGAACCCGTAGCGCCATAGTTATCATCAAAACCGGTCGCATCTCCAGAAGTACCTCCTATAATGTAGTCTTGCACCAACACTGCCCTCCGGTGTCCCCATGATGAGATAGAATCATCATAAATCCAACCATAAACAGCCCGTTCAACCGCAAGAGGGTTTGCAGAACCAGATGTCCAGAATGCAGCCAAGTTTTCAGAATAAGAAATAAATTCCCGACAATTTGAAGGAATGGTATTGGCCACGCGATCGAAGGGGCCGGAGCCTAATGGATGTGCAGGTGTAGCGTTATGCGAAAACTGATTAACGGAAATCAAATAATCTGCATAGGATTGCGAAGTTGTTGTAACCTCTGTATTTACGCCTTCCAAGGGCAATCCCTTGACGACCGTCCCTCCATAATTAACGCCAGCTCTTGCTATACGCTCCGCATTAACGAGGTATAGCCCTTTTTCATTAATAGACATCGCATCCCACGTTGCTTGTGAGGGCATTGTGAGGCTCCCTAAAATATTGGTTGTAAGGCTTTTTTGGGTTTCCTCGCCCCTTCGTCCGGCATTGAATGCGGTTGCAATATCAGAAACCGTCGCAAAACCCGCACTCCATGTGATGTCTGTATCTAAGTCTGGAGGCGACTGTGCTTGAACCAAGCTTAACGTCAGAAAAGCTGTTATAAAAAAATACCATTTTTTCATGATTTTGTTTTTTAGCATGTGTATAGAAAATATTTATGATATACCCATCTATTAGGGCTGTAATCCTTGTGGCAATCCATTGGGGAATCGTTTACGGATTTCATCTTGGATCCGCGCTATGCGGTTGTCTGGATCGGGGTGGGTAGAAGAAAACTCGGGTTGGCGATTTGGTCCAGCTGCTGCTTTTAGGATTTCCATCACTCCGGCCATAGAATTGGGATTGTATCCCGCACCCACCATAAAGCGCACCCCCAATTTATCGGATTCAATCTCGTCATCTCGGCCATATTTCATGTTCACCATCATGGCCACTTGTTGTGCGATTTGATCTGCACCGGCACTTCCTGAGGCGACAGAAACGGCTCCCAACAAGCCACCTGTGAGGTTTTCTTTCGCCATTTGTTGCGCACCATGCCTTGCAATGACATGGGCAATTTCGTGCCCTATTACGCCAGCAAGTTGTCCTTCGGTCTGTAGGCGGCTAAGAAGCGCATACGTAATAAAGACTTGTCCACCGGGAAGTGCAAAGGCATTAATGGTTTGGGGATCTGCGAGCAGTGTAAATTCAAAGTTCCAACCCGTTTTCCCCGCTTCGGACTTTTCCAACAACCGTTTACCCACATGTTGTACCAATTGCCTAAGCCTTGCATCAGGGTGTATCCCGCCATATTCCTGCACCAAACTTGGCTTTGCTTGTAGTCCTAAGGAGATTTCCTGTTCCGGCGTAAGACTTACATGTTGGTTCTCGCCTGTTATAGGATTATAACTATTGGAGCCGAAATAAGAAATAAGTGCAAAGACGGCCATTACAAGGCCAATCATGAGCCGTGGGTTGTTTTTCATGTTAAATAGCGTTTTAAGAAAGAGAAAGCTAATAAGGAACTTTCTAAAACACAAACAATTTTTCTTTGCTCCGATAATTACCAGCAGATTGTAACGCTTTTTTGGAATTAATCTTTAAAAAACATACGAATGAGTGCTTGCAGGAAAGGATAACACGTCGTAATATGAAAGAACGAACAACCTTCACGAACCCTGAAGCATCTATTTTTTTCCTCATAGATGCTATACCACTCACCCCAACTACCTAAATTGTCATGGCAAAAAAATCAACCTCTCCCACCCCCAAAAAAATTGGGATCCTCCGTGGAATGGAAACCACTTTTCCAGATGCACTTATCCCCTACATCAATGAACATTATGGCGATCGCGGCGTCGTCGCCGAGTTTTGTAGTTTAGATGCTTTTTCGCAAGATGAAGCACCAACCTATGACTTAATTTTGGATCGGATTTCCCATGAAGTCCCCTTCTATCGCTCTTACCTGAAGGCTTCGGCCATCAAAGGGACATACGTTGTGAACAATCCTTTTTGGTGGAGTGCCGACGATAAGTTTATCAACAACTTTGTTGCGCAGCAAGTGGGTGTTGCCGTACCCAGAACCGTGATTCTCCCGCATAACCAACATCCACCGAATACCCAGACCACTTCTTTCCGTAACTTAAAATACCCTTTAGATTGGCAAAAGGTCTTTGATTACATTGGGTTTCCGGCTTTTATGAAGCCTCATGATGGTGGTGGCTGGCGAGGGGTGACGAAGGTTAACAACCAAGAGGAATTCTTTGCGGCCTACAATGAGTCTGGAACCGACTGTATGATGTACCAAGAAGGGATTGAGTTCACCGAATATTTCCGTTGCTATGGTGTTGGGCGCAAAAAAGTACACATCATGCGTTACAATCCAGCAGCACCACACCATTTACGGTATAAAGATGTGCCACAAGAGCCTATCGCGCCGGCCCTTTTTGCCAAAATCGAACGTGATGTCTTGGCACTTTGCAGCGCCTTGGGCTATGACTTAAATACGGTTGAGTTTGCCGTCCGAGATGGGATTCCATACGCCATTGACTTTATGAACCCCGCACCAGATGGCGACTACCACTCGGTAGGCCACGAAAATTTTGAATGGATCGTTTCCAATATGGCGGAATTTATGGTCGAAAAAGCTTTGAGCCATAAAGGAAAACCTATTACCTTTTCTCCGGGTAAAGCCTTAGATAAAAAAGGTATTTAACGATAAAGGGTGAAGGTAAAATCGCCGTTTCACCGTTCATTTAATCAAGCGACCACCAATTCCATGCAACAGCGCTTATACGAGGCCATCAATCATTATCATGGCCTGATGTCGGATAATTTGGCCGAGGCGGAATCTCAGCTATTACGCTTGGCAGAACTCCAACAAGAGGAGGAGACCTTGTTCGGAGACCGACCGTTAACAACCACACTCCGTCCTGCTTTCATTACCGAAAGCACCTATACCCGAATGCAAGATGTCATCTATCTATTCAGACAGGCGGTTATCAGTATTGCAAAAAACTTCTTTAACGACCAACATATCCTCAAAAACATTTTATGTCTGGAGGATTGGGAAATAGAACTTGCGGCGATTCCTACAAAAATTGCCCGTTTCTCGGTATTATCTCGAATGGACTCCTTTGTGACCGAAAATGGATTCAAATTTGTAGAACTAAACGGCGAGAGTCCGGCTGGCTTGGCTTATAACCATCATTTACACAAGGTTTACAAACAGTTGCCCATATTCCAGAAATTTGAGAAACAATTTCCGGTTCGGTATATCTCGCCGTTAGAGCATACCATCCAAGCTATGCTACGTTCTTACCACGAGGAGTTTGACGGAACCGAAGAACGGCCCGCCTTCTGTATTGTGGATCACTTGGATGTACCTACCATTCATGAGTTTAATCTCACCAAGGCATATTTGGAGCGAATGGGCTTCCCTTGCGAGATTGCACATCCCAAAGACCTTGACTTACGCGATGGGTGGATTTATGCAAATGGCCGTAAGATTGATATACTTTACCGTCGCTTACTCATGAATGAGTATTACGACATTAAGGACGATTGTAAAAACTATTTAGAAGGTTATCGTCAACAAAAAACGTGTTATCTAAACACGTTTAGAACCAAATTGGTTCACAAAAAATCAATTTTCGAGTTTTTGACGGATGAAACCTATACCAGAGTCCTGACTGCCGAACAAGCAGAGGCGATTCGTCATCATATCCCTTGGACCCGCATTTTGCGTGACCGAAAAACCAAATTCCGAGGCTTACCCATAGACTTGGTTCCTTTTGTTCGAGCAAATAAACAGTTTTTTGTAGTGAAGCCGAACGATGAATATGGTGGTAAAGGGGTTACATTAGGCTTTTCAGCATCTCAAAGTGAATGGGATGATGCCATACAAGATGCACTGGCAAATGGGCCATTTGTGGTTCAAGAAGTGGTGGACATCCACCGTGAGCCATACTTGATGCAGTTGGACGGTACGTGGAAGATGGTTCCAGTTGTTGTGGACTTAGACCCTTACGTGAACGGCCCGCTCATGGGTGGTTGTCTCACCCGAATTTCTTCCTCCAACCTTGCAAATGTTACCGCAGGTGCAGGCTCACTTCCAACCTTCATTTTGCGATATAGTTAAGTCTAAACAACCTTGTTTTATGGGGTTCAAATTAACATCCGATTGATTCATGGAGAAAAAAGGGCTTGCGGCTTGCCTGTAGGCTCTTTTTTTATGTACGTTGGCAGGATTCTCAACATGCAGAAGCCCCTTGCTTGAAAAACAAATCATATGGAGTCTATAAGTTCAAGACCTTTACGGGTTGCCATCCTTGATATGAACAACAATCATCCCAATTTGGGATTGAATTGCATCCGTACAATGGTCAAACTGCAATCCGGTGAAATTGAAAATGTTTTACTGGATTATGATATTTTTGATGTACGTGCCAAAGATGAAGTTCCGGATCTTTCCTACGACATCTATATCTCCTCTGGTGGTCCGGGCAGTCCTTACGACGGTGAAGGAATGGATTGGGAAGAAAAATACTTTGAATGGCTCCATGATGTTTGGGCATATAATTTAGACCATGAGCCAGAAGCGAGAAAGCATGTTTTCTTGATTTGCCATTCTTTTCAGATGGCGGTTCGGTATTTCAAACTTGCTCAGGTTGTCCCACGCAAAGGCGAGTCTTTTGGCATCTTCTCCTGTTCGATGACGGAATCGGGGAAATCCGAGCTTATATTTGAAGGACTTACGGATCCTTTCTATATTGCAGATTTCAGAAAATGGCAGGTGATCCAACCCAACCTTGAACGCATTTCTGGTATGGGTGCCGAGATTCTTTGTATCGAGCAAGATCGCCCGCATGTGCCCCTTGAACGCGCCATTATGGGTATTCGGATTACGCCAGAAATTATTGGCGTGCAATTTCACCCCGAAGCTGATCCACCCGGCATGGCATGGCATTTTATTCAGCCAGAACGGCAACAGGCCATTAAAGAAAACTTTGGAGAAGAAAAATACCAGCGGATTATGCGCCACTTGTACGACCCCAATTACCTCTTTAAAACTTATAATACGGTACTGCCGAATTTTCTAAAAAATGCTATTTTGTCTTTACGTCCGCAAATGTTAGTTGAGGCTTAAGCGATATTGAGATGACAGAAGAAGAAATCCTGAACCGACACCGGCAACACCTGCATGGTAGTCTAAAATCCATCCGGCTTAAGTCTAATGCCTTAAGGGTTTATAAGAATTTTTATGTCTATGAACCCCCGTATTATGGTCATCCTTTGTTTCCCCAAGAAACCTCTTTGCTCTACCTTTTTCGAGGACACGAACGCGAATATGTCAACTTGGCGGAAGACGGTTCCAGAAAAATGGTCACCACTATAGAGTTATTGGATCAACTCATAGTAGCGGGCGTTTTACCACCAATGGTTGCCATCTTGCCGGGCCTAAACAGCAACAACAACCATGTGCCCTCGCTTGGAATTGATATGGCGGGAACCTGGGAACGCGGCCTGAAGGGCTTGGGCACGGGCAAGTTTTGGGAGTATCTCACCCAAGAATTGTTTCCGTATGTGGAAACCCGCTGGCCGATGGGTAAGAACGGCGTTCGATTGGGTGCGGGCTTTTCCTTGGGCGGATATACCGTCAGTATGATTGCTTCCCGGGTGCCAACGTTTTTCCATCATGTCGGGATTTATGATGGTACGTTGATGTGGCCACACCAAAATGACCCACGCTATCCGGAGCCGGAAGACGGCGTTTGGCGATCGGCTCGTCTTTTTGATGCAGCCTTAGGTACACCACGAGATGCAAACTTTATGCACCAATGGAACCCAACCGATCTTATTCTTGAGGCTGCGAACGACAAATTGGCAAAACTGCGCAAAATCACCTTCTGGGTAGCGAGTACCCCTTTCGATGGGATGCGGGGCAATCGAGAACGCTGCGAATATTTCGTGCAAATGCTTAAAGATAAAAACATTCCGGTTGGTTGGCAGACAGTTCCATTCGACCCCGCTGCCGAACACAATTGGTATTGGAACAATCTTTTTGTAATCCGCTTCGTAAAATCTGTTTTTAGCTTAAAATCTTCAGATAAATAACCCTAATCTGTAAAGTACCTCCAATTTGGGGGATGCTTAAACAAAATACCTTTCTCTATAATCCAAATCATTTTATATAAAAATACCCAATAGGCACCTTCATGCACCCAAAAACCATTCTTTGTGTAGCCAGTTATTTTAAAGGCGCACGATTTATTCAAGCCGCCAAAGCACAAGGCTGGCGCGTTTTACTTCTTACTTCCCTGTCTATCAAAGACGAACCTTGGCCTTGGGCCTCTATTGATGACGTCTTTTACATCCCGGACGATAACCACAAATGGCATATGCCCGATGTCATTAAAGGCGTAAGCCATTTGGCACGCCGTGAGCGGTTGGATAAAATTGTACCCTTAGATGACTTAGACGTAGAAAAAGCCGCTGAACTCCGCGAGCATTTGCGGATACCAGGCTTAGGGACAACACAAACCCGATTCTTTAGGGACAAATTAGCCATGCGCGAACAGGCAAAGGCGCATGATATTTTGATTCCAGAATTTATTCACGCGCTTCACTATCAAACTATTACTGATTTTGCAAACCGCGTACCGGGGCCTTGGGTCGTAAAGCCTCGCTCTGAAGCTGGTTCGATGGGCATCAAAAAAGTTTATAACACCGAGGAATTGTGGTCTGTCGTGCATGGTTTAGGAGATGACCAGTCCGATTTTTTGATTGAGCAATTTATTCCGGGTGATATCTTTCATGTGGATTCGATTTTTGTAAATGGGAAGCCTGTTTTTCAATTGGTCCACCAATACGAAAATCCCCCCCTTGCAGTCACCCAAGGTGGAGGTGTTTTTTGTAGCCATAATGTATTGTATAAATCGGAAGATGATACCGCTCTACGTGGGCTAAATAAATTGATCCAAAAAACGATGGGTTTAAAAAATGGTGTTGCCCATACCGAATTTATTAAAGCACATCACGACGGAAGATTTTATTTCTTAGAAACAGCAGCGCGTGTTGGTGGGGCACACATCGCCGATATGATTGAAGCCTCGGCAGGCATTAACCTTTGGGAGGAATGGGGTAAGTTGGAGTGTTTGCACGAAGACGAGGCATATGAATTGCCTAAGATTCGAAAGGAATATGGCGGTATTCTTATTACCCTGTCTAAAGTCGAACATCCCGATTATAGCGATTATACCGATCCTGAAATTGTGTGGCGGATGCACGAGAACCGTTACCATGCAGGCTTAATTGTCCGGTCTAACGAATTGAATCGGGTAAAAAACCTTCTAAATGACATTTCAGATCGTTTTAAAGAGGATTTTTGTGCATAATCAACACCGATAACCCAACCTACATTAGTCAGGGCCAAGTTTTTTCTTGGCCTTTTTTATGCTAATTGTGCTTAGATGGCTGTCCAGATGGGGCTTTTTAAGTGCCATCCTCCCCTTGCCATACGGGGAGTTGTATAGGCCCATCCACCATTACCTTGGTGATCAAGAACAATTAAGCCCGCCGTTGCATCAATCTTCTGCTCATGAATAAAGGTATGTCGCATCAAACCAAGTTGCTCGGTTGCGGCATCACTTGGTGATAAACCATTTGCAACCCGTAAAGCAGTCCGGGTACATAACTGAATGGCTAAAATCCCTTCGCCCCAACCTGTTGCGCTACAAGCAACCAACCTGTCTGCAAAATATCCAGCGCCGGGTACGGGAGAATCTCCAACACGACCAGCCAAAGTAAAAGGTGCACCACCCGTAGAGGTTCCCGCTGCGAGGTTTCCATCGGTATCCAGGACCACACATCCTACGGTTCCTCTTGGGTTCTCTTCGCCAGAAAAAGCCAGACTGGTGTGGAATTGGCGACGTTGACGCAACTCCTCGAAACGCCGATATTCGCGTTCTGTTGTGAAAAAGCCCGATTTTACGGGATGAAAACCCATCGCAACGGCATATCGCTCAGCCCCTTCCCCAACCAAAAACTGACTTTGCCCACCACCGTTTTCCATAAGATTATGTGCTACACTGATAGGGTGCTCGATCGTTTTGGTACCAGCAACAGCACCAAAAGCCATCGTTTTCCCACACATTATTCCTGCATCTAGTTCGGCTTCGCCATCTTGATTCAGTACGGCTCCATAACCCGAATCGAACGCTTGGTGTTGTTCTAAAACACTCACAACCTCCCGCACCACCCATGTTGCATTTTTGTTTTGCAATAACAGTCTTCTACCACGTTCAAGAGCCAGCCGCATTCCTTCTTCGTGTGCCTCCGTTTCGTAAAAAGGGATATCCCAAGCGCCACCATGTACCAACACCATAGGGCCAGAACCTGCAATTGAACCACGGCGAATACCAACTTTAAAAGAGTTTGACATGCTTAATTTGCCCAAAAGGCGTCTTCAAAATGTTCGATCTGGATCGCTTCGCCATGCTGCATCACGATTGAAACAACATCAAAGCGGCACTTGACCTCTTCCATCTTTTTCTGATCTAAGTATAGGGCTGCTGCCCGAATTAAACGATCCCGCTTAACAGCATGAAGAGCCTCGGCAGGATGACCATATTGGAGGTTTTTACGGGTTTTAACTTCCACAAAAACAAGGAACTGCCCATCGGGAGATTGGCAAACCAAGTCTAATTCCAAATGCCCAATACGGTAATTCTGATGCAAAACTTGGAATCCTTTTTGGCGCAAAAAACGTTCCGCAACTGCCTCACCTTTATCTCCGGTTTGTTTATTTCCCATGCTACACCATTTCGATTTCGGGTACTTTCTTGTCTAAAGCAACTTTTATAGCCCCTCGGTCGGGTAAAGGCCCATGAAGACTAAAGAAGAACGCAGCCCCTTTTCCAGATTCAGAGAAGGCATCAATTTCGCCACCATGCCGGGTAATCACTCGCTCAACCGTAGCAAGCCCCACGCCAGTACCTGTAAATTGTCTTTCTGTATGGAAGCGTTGAAAGGGATGAAATAATTTAGTGGCGGCCTCTCTATCAAACCCATCGCCATTGTCTTTCATAAAATAGACCACCTGTCCATCAATTTCAATCGCCCCAAAAAGAATATAGGGGTCAATGGCTTTTCCCGTGTATTTCCAAGCATTGCCAATTAAGTTCTCAAATGCAATTTTCATCATCCGGCCATCACAACTTGCCCAAACTTGGTCTTGGACATCCATATGTACCCAGCGATTTTTGACCGATATTACAAGATCATGGTGGATGGATTTCGCCATTTCGGTTAGGTCAACCAATTCTTGTTCTAACTTTATTCGGGTCACGCGCGATAACGCCAAAAGATCTTCAATGAGTGCGTTCATACGTTCGGCATTACGCTTTACTTTTTGTAGATACTCGAACTGTTTATCTTCAGGGACATTTCCTTGCATAAGATATTCTAAAAAACCATACATGGCCTGAAGCGGGACTTTCAGGTCATGCGATACCGAATATGCAAAGGCTTCCAATTCTTTGTTGGATGCTTCCAACTCGGCGGTTCTAAACCGAACCCGTTCCTCCAGAGATTCGTTCATGCGCACAATTTGATCTGCGGCCTCGCGTTTTTCCGTAATGTCCATCACAATCCCCGTCATTCGGAGTGCCTCCCCTTCTACGCTTCTAAAGACCTTGGCCACTGACCGTACCCATCTGATGTTGTTATCGGAGGTGATGATGCGGTATTCAAAATCATAATCGGAACCACTCAACAAAATTCTTTGAATGGACATGTTCACGGCCGCTCTGTCCTCTTGGTGGACATAGGAAAGAAACGTAGCAAATTTATGTCTTAAACCATAAGAAATTCTCCCAGTTACCATAGAAGGCTCGGAGGAATACCTTAATTCATCCTTCGGTACGTCCCAATCCCACGCCACCATTCGGGCTGCTTTTAATGCAATTCTCAAGCGCTCATCTCCTTCCGACATCGCGCGTATGGCATCCGCTTGCCGCAAACTGGTATTTAAAACCGATCTTAAGGGCTGTAAACGGATTCCATCCATAGATAGACATCCTAAAGCGCCCAAATCTTGTACACGCTGAGCCATCCGATCATCATTATAACGTTGGATAAGCAGGGCTGGGACTCTTTCTTTATCTTTTCTGGCTGCATGTAACAATTGTAACCCTCCACTTTCGTAACTTAGCAGGTAGAGGTCAAAAATTCCTTTCTCCAAAGCGCCCAATGCCTCTCGGAAGGACGAAGTCCAGTCAAGTTTTATTTCTTCAGTACCAGCAGAAGACAATAAATCTTTCAGGAACAAAAAGTTGCCCTCAAGCTGATCGAATAGCAAAATTGTTTTCAATGGGTTAAAGTCGGTGTTAATTCAGAATATTTACTAAAATATGAATATACAATGAACGAATCAAGACTTGAAGATAAAAAGAATCGTCTTTCTTGGATATTAGCGTTAGAAGGCTTAGACGGTATTGGCCGCATCCAAACACAGCGCTTGGTGAATACCTTTCCTACCTACGAGGATTTATTGAACATGCCATACGAGCAAGCCTTGGTACGGATGAAAGGAGTTGCAAAAAAAGAGAACTTGCTTCAACGGCTACGGGATAAATCCTATTTCACACCTCTACTCCATGCAGCTCAAGAACAGATCACTGCTTTACAACGCATTCGGGTAGAGGTAATTTCCTGGTTAGACCCCAACTGGCCAGCCGGACTCCCAATCAATCAAAGCCCACCAAAGCCAAATCTATTGTATGGATATGGAAATATAGCCTTGCTGAAAGAACCATCCTTTGCGATCTTTGGAAGAACAGGTATAGACCCAAGTGCATTTGAACGGACCCAAAGTGCTGTAAGACATTTATTGGCACATCATAAAATGATTCTCGGTGGGCTTAATACAGGTTTTGACACGGTTGTACACAAGATTTGTGCAGAAGCCGGCCGCCCTTCTATCATGTGGGCTTCTTCTGGTTTATCACGGGTCAAGACCGAAATTCGGACGCAGGCGATGAACTCGGTGAGGCTAGGTGGTCTCATGGTCTCCTCCTTCCCCATGCAACACGGACACCAAGAGCATGATGAGTTTGAGCGGGCAAAGTGGATGGCCTCGATTGCACAATGCTGCATTTTTGCGGACGTCAAAGAAAATTCTCCAGAATACCATGCTATGAACTTAGCCATTTCCTTAGAAAAGCCTGTTTTTGGAATTGGTAATACCTTTCCAACTGGCGTCCAACCCATTTCATCGGAACAAGATTTTGTTTGGTTGACGGTCTCCTAAAATCGTGGGTTTAGCTTAAATTGACCTTGGGCAAGTTTGGTTATTAAATCAATATGTGAACTCCGCCGACAGGCTAAGGGAAATACCAACCGTCTGACAATCTTTTTAGTGCCTAACCAATAACAGAAAAAAGCGGATGTACACCTTATATATACATCCGCCGAGTAAGCAGCACGTTTCTGGTTCTAAGCCCATGCGACACGCATCAATTTCTTTTTTTCTTTCCTTTTGGAGCAGGTTTTGCACTTGACCTCATTGAGGCGTCAGCCGCAGCCTCCGTTTCAAAATACTTACCAGTACGCAATTCTTGGGCAATTCGATCCAAGTCGAAAATTTTGTCTAAGGACTCCACCATTCCGCGAGAGTCAACCGAAACGGTTCTATTTGAAGCGTCCACGTAGATAAATTCTCCGGGCAAACCTTCAATATTGCTGTCAAACGCCAAACCAACCACTTCTAGTTTGGTATTGACCAAAGGCGAGCCAGAGTTCCCTCCAATGATATCGTTGGTTGAAACGAAGTTGAACGGTGTGGCCAAATCCAAGTCCGCAGGTAACTTTTGCCAGCGTGCCGGAAGTTTCCATTCGCCTTTTCCGTCCATACTGTGGTAACGATCCATCAGTCCATAAAACGTGGTATAAGGTGCTGCCGATGTTCCATTATAGGCATATCCTTTCACAACACCATCGGAGATTCGTAAAGAAAACGTGGCATCTGGTGGGATGTCTGTTCCATAAATCGAGAATCTGGCATTTGCAAGTTGTCCCAAAAGTTCCCGTTCCCGTGCATTTAAGGGACCTAATTTTCCGGTAAAGGCCGTAAAAGCCTCTCCCATTGCGCGACCAAGGACAACCGCAGGATCAGTGCTGTTTGCCCAATCGCCTCCCAATTCGGCAGCAAAGCCGGTTGCGTTGGCCAATTTAGAAGTTGCCAACATTTTACGGGCTGCATCCAATGGGGTCACACCGCCCACCATTCCAGCCGCTTTAACCAGCGCGTGCTCGCGTCCCAGCCACTTTTCCATCATCTCGAAACGGATGGCAAGCAATTCTTCTTCCATCTTAGGATATTCGTCTTTTAGTCCATCCAAAGCGGCTTTTAGTTGGGCATTGTTGTTCGTTTTGTACATATTGCCCAAAAACGCACGTTTAATTAAATTAGACTCGAACGGGAAGCCATTTGAAACGCCGTATAGCCCTGCAATGTATGGGCCTTGCTCACGTTTTTGCTGTTGAATAGCCGCAATATCGGAAATAAGCGTTCCGTATTTCGCTTTTAAAGCCGGAGAATTGTTTATTGCTGCAACCATTTGCGACTCGGCATCTCTTTTTCTGTCTAAGAGCACTTGATCCCTAAGTCCGGAAAGCCGACCGTTGAGTGCCTTCCAACTGTTAGAATATCCAAAATATTCATCCATTTTTTCTTCGTCGTTTGGATCCCAGTACTTCTTAAGTGTTGCCAGACCATCTTTAAAAAGACCAACTTGTGCCGGCATCGCTATATCCCGACGATATTCTAAGATAGAAACGGTTTGTAATCTGTTCGTTGTTCCGGGATTTCCCAACGTAAATACGGCATCTCCATCTTTTGTGCCATTTTTGGAAAAGGGGAAGTGATTTGGGGTGGAAATAGGTTTCCCATTTTTGCTGTATGCCCTAAAGAAGGCCATGTCAAGGTTAAAGCGGGGAAAGGTAAAGTTGTCAGAGTCCCCACCAAAATAGGCAATATCCAATTCGGGCGCCATAACCAAACGGATATCGTCATATTTTTGGAACGTATAAGCGGCATATTTTGCACCGCTATACATACGGATTACCTGAACGCGGCGGCCTTCCCCTGCAGATGCGGAGAGGTCTTTTTCTAGCTGAATGGCCGCTTGCGCTTTTGCTTGATCGCGTGCCGCATCGTTGTTGGCATTATTGCCAGCTGCACTTACTTGATCTGTAACATCTTTAATTTCAATGAGTTGCTCAACGAACAAATCCGGCACGTTCACTTCTTCTTTGCCTGTTTTGGCCAAGAAGCCTTTTTCTACCATGCCAGAACCTCCACTCACCTTTACCAAACTCTCCCGTGCGCAGTGATGGTTCGTCATGATCAAGCCGTTTGGCGAAACAAATGAGGCAGAACAATAGGTAGCAAAACGTAATGCGCCAAGCCTAGCCTTTTCGAACCAAGCCGCATCTGGATTAAACCCGTAAGTATTCCGAAAATATGCAAGTGGTGGATTGTCAAATGTCCACATCTTTCCGCCATCTAATTTGCCTGCTTTACCACTATCCGCATAGGGACTTTGGGCCATCACGCCATTCATCATGACGATGAGCAGCGTAAGTCCACTGAAAACTTTTCTTAATTTGGCTTTCATATTCGTATTTATTGGTTAAACAAAAGGTTTTGTATTATCAAAGGTAGCACTTTTTTCAGAATACGCTTTTCTTGTTTTACACGAAATCGAATCTTCAACGGTATTTATTCTCTTTGGTTCTCAAACTGTTTGACCTTTAACTTTTTTTTAGAATTGTAGAATTGGGCTTTCTATCCGATTTTACTATTGGTGCTGTTACAAAAATGTTGTATATTATTTTCTATAATTGCGGGTATGGCGGAATTGGTATACGCGCCAGACTTAGGATCTGGTGGGGAGACCCGTGGGGGTTCGAGTCCCTCTACCCGCACAAAAACATTAGGGGTGAAAGTCCCCTTCTTTTTAAACCAAAAGTGTAAGCGCTTCCACATGAATAAATATTTCATCCTCGTGTTGCTTGCATTGCTTCCATATACCGTATTAGGACAAAACGCACCTGCGGAAACCTCAAGCAAAAACACGAATCCACCTATATATATCGCCTTTTTATGGCATATGCACCAACCGATTTATTGGCCGGGTGAAACCGTTCGACAAACCGACGCGGCACGACGATACAGCTACTCTGTAGAGGACATCCATAACCAACGCATTGGCCCATATACATGGTGGCCCAAAAATGCCGTACAAAAAGCGGCAGATGCAGGTTTGGCCAATTGTGGTGCCTCTGTGAGTTTTTCTGGATCATTGATCGAAAATTTAAATGGTCTTGAAGGAGCTGGAAACCACAACTTTGCAGGCTGGAAAACGCCCTACCAGCAAGGCGTCCAATTAAAAACTGCAAAAGGCAATCCCCGACTGGACATGATTGGCTTCGGGTATTATCACCCACTCATGGGATTGATTGAGTACGAAGACATTCGTCGTCAAATCCAATTACATAGAAACCTTTCCACCTCGACCTTTGGCGGCGCGTATTCAAAAGGGATTTTCCCACCAGAAAATGCATTTTCTAAGCGTATGATTCCCGCATTGGTCGCAGAAGGCATCCAATGGGCATTGGTGGACAATATTCACTTCGACCGCACTTCTCCCGCCTATCCTTGGACTAAAAATGGGAACATGTATGAACCCAACAAAGCGGATCAGGTGAATGGTGATCCCGGAGATTGGGTGCAGCTGAATGGCCTTTGGGCGCCCACCAAAATCTCTGCGGCTTGGGGACATCGCCCTCATTTTGCTGAATATGTAAACCCTACAACCGGACAAAGTCATCGCATGATTGTGGTTCCAACAAGCCGTTATTTGGGAAATGAGGATGGCCGTGGTGGTTATGGAGCCTTAAATTATGATGCGGTTATGAGCCAATTAGCGCCATACAATACCGACCCCAACCATCCAATCTTGGTGGTGCTTCATCACGATGGGGATAATTATGGCGGTGGATCAGAGGGGTATTATGGGGGGAATTTCCAATCTTTTGTGGATTGGGCCAAGACAAATCCGGGACGATTCCAATGTACCACCATCCAAGACTATTTAGATCAATTCCCCCCCAACCCGAACGATGTAATCCATGTTGAAGATGGTAGTTGGAGTGGCGCTGACAATGGAGATCCTGAATTTAAAAAATGGAACGCAGACTGGGACAATTCGGGTTATAGCCACGACCGCAATTCTTGGGCAGTAATTACGGCAGCAAAAAACATCTTAGAAACAGCGCAGCAGGTCAATAGCAGTCATGCCAACCTAAACGAAGCGTGGCGCCATATGATGACGGCTCAAGCATCGGACTATTGGTACTGGGATGGAACCGAGATTTGGGACGCTGCTCCCACACGTGGAACAAATTTAGCGATTCAATTGGCTGACCCTATCGCCAAAAGTGGGACGGATGCAACCGCTCCTTCCATCTGGGTTCCACAACGTGAGGCTTATAACCCGGGTGGTAAAGAATGGGAAATTTCACAAAGCGGAACGCCAGAATTTTGGACTTTTGCGTATGATATGAGTGGCCTTTCTTCGGTAAAGTTATATTATAGAACCGACAAAGACGGAACAAACAGCCTTACAACAACAGACAATGAAACGTATGCAGGCGGTGGAGATGTAGAGGCATGGCAGAGTATGGAAATGAATATGGTTGCGATGCCTGTTGCAAAAACCAATCCAGCGCCTTTGCTCCGTGCAGAAAGGTATGGGGCTACCCTATCGGGTCTAAAGGATGTCTTGATTGATTATTATGTTGAAGCCACCGACTCCAAAGGGAATATCCGTAAAACCGATATTCAACATGTGT
Source organism: Rhodothermia bacterium (assembly GCA_017303715.1). Classification (GTDB taxonomy): domain Bacteria; phylum Bacteroidota; class Rhodothermia; order Rhodothermales; family UBA2364; genus UBA2364. The sequence continues at coordinate 128,835 of JAFLBZ010000005.1, forward strand.
GGATTGGATCTGGTAATACTGGAGGAAACCCCGGAACAAGCACCATTAGCTGGAGTCCGCAAAATCCAACAAAAGACGATGTGATTACCATCACGATTACAGGAGCAACGCAAGGCGCAAAACTGCACTGGGGTGTAAATACTGTAGGCTCAGCATGGCAAACCCCAAATGCCGCTTATCGTCCAGCAGGTACGGTTCTTTTTGGAGCTGGGCCAGCCGTTCAAACACCCTTTAACGGGCCAGATGCCGAGAATAAACTCACCCTTTCTATTGGCCCCTTTAACAATACGGCACAAGTTGTTGAAAATATTTCGTTTGTACTAAACTACAATGACAATACTTGGAACAATAACGGAGGTCAGGATTTCAAATTTAACATTTCCGGCAATTCTGGAACCAATCCTCCGACCATTACCTACACGATGGACGGAACCAAAGACGCTCCGGCAACACAATTAGCCGCTAATGGCGGTTTAGACCTTCATGCACACTGGAACGGAACGTCACTCTATGTAGCTTCCACCAAAGCCTCGACGGCGGGCGGTGATGTATTTATTTTTGTTTCGGATGCTCCGGGTTCTCTCAAGGCAAGTCCGTGGGGTAAAGCCGGACAAGTAGCCACTTGGTCGCGGTTCTTGGCAAATGAGCAGGACAACAACTGGGCGGGCTGGTTTGATGCAGCAGGCAACACCAAAACAGCAACATCCCTCAAACAATCTTCTGGAACCATTCTTGAAGGCACTATAGACTTGGCAACAGAACTGGGTACAGTTCCCACCAAAATTTACTTGGCAGTTGGAAAATTTGGGAACGGCAATGGCGGGACACTTTCCGCACAAGCACCTACTGGGAATGGTGATGGAAATTTGGATGTAAACGAGTGGGTGGAATTTGCCCTTTCTACGGCAACCAACACCCTAAATGAGGCGGCACTCCCAACCGCATTTTTCTTAGAATCCAATTACCCAAATCCCTTTAACCCAACCACCACCATCAGCTACAACCTGCAAAAAGCGGGCGATGTTACACTGACATTGTATGACGTCACGGGTCGCATTGTACGGAGTCTGACGAAAGGGTTCCAAACAGCTGGACGATACCAAGCCCGCTTGGATGCTACCGACTTGACCAGCGGTGTCTATTTTGTGCGTTTGACGATGGAAGGCATCTCACAAACCCGTCGGATTGTTTTGGCAAAATAATGAAAACAATTTCCAACAAAATAGCCCTTGTTCTGCGTTGAGCAAGGGCTAAATGTTTTGATGCTTAGACACGCTAAACTTCAATTCGTTCACGGTCTTTAAAGCGTTCAATGGCCAATTCGATTAATCGTGTGATCAAAGCGGAATAGGGAATACCTGTCGCCTCCCACATCTTGGGGTACATCGAGATCGAAGTAAAGCCCGGCATGGTATTGACCTCATTGATAAACATTTCTCCGGTTTCGCGGTTCATCAAAAAGTCCACTCGCGACAAGCCAGAACCATCAATGGCGCGATACGTTCGTATGGCTAAGTCGCGGATAAGCGCGGTTTCCTCGTCCGACAATGGAGATGGGATCAGCAGTTTACTGTCGTTATCTGCACTTCCGAGATACTTTGCTGAATAGTCATAGAACTCGTGATTGGGCACAATTTCGCCCGGAACCGATGCTAAGGGATTATCATTACCGAGTACACTTACTTCGATCTCGCGTACATTGGGAACAGCAGCCTCAACAAGTACTTTGCGATCAAACCGAACGGCCTCCGAGATTCCTTTTCGAAGTTCCTCACGGTTTCGGCACTTGGAAATACCCACACTTGACCCCATATTGGGTGGCTTGGTAAAAACTGGGTAACCCAATGCCCCTTCCACCGCATCTAGAACTTGCTCTGGCTCGGCTTCCCACCGAGATCGTAAACAATGCCAGTAGGGCGCGACCGGAATCTCATTCGCTTTCATCACATCTTTAAACACGATTTTATCCATTCCCACCGCCGAGGCCAAAACACCCGCCCCGACATAAGGCAGATGCGCCAATTCCAGCATACCCTGAATAGTCCCATCTTCCCCGAAAGGCCCATGTAACGCCGGAAACAGGACGTCTAAAGTGGACAATTCTTCTTTGGTTGGGAGCATCGTGGCGGAATCTGCCACTTGTTTAGGGGCATCCGGGCGTGCATGAGCGGCCCAAAAATCGGATGGCAACATTTTAGGATCGGCAAGCGCCATTAAAATGGCCAACGCATCTCGGTGGAATATCCATTTTCCCGTTTTTGTGATCCCTATCGGAACCACTTCAAAACGTTCTTTATCTATTGCTTTAATCACAGATTGTGCAGAACGCAGGCTTACTTCATGCTCGGATGAGCGGCCACCCATCACCACGCCTACGCGAATTTTTCCAGACATATAACTCCGTTTTTACCCAAAGGGTTTTCTTTTATGAATATGAAAAGAAACTATTTTACATATGGCGAGATTGCCAATTCAAAGTAAGCCATCCGGTCACAAAAAGCCATGCCTTATCAAAATTTATGTACACATTTTTCTATGAGTTATAACGGAAGGACTTTTTCCCCTTGCACTTGAGACCGATCTTCTATCCATTCGTAGTAGCTACGCAGACCAATCAGCAATATCAATGGCAAAAAAGCCATATTCAAAGACTGAGGTATTGCGGGCAAAAGCAGTAAAAAAAGAATTAAGATCAATACATTTATTTGCATATAGCGCATCTTGATTTGTTTCCAACGTCCAAACAGTGCCATGCTTGCAACCATTAGATGGGAAGGCAATAACCAAACGATATTCCAATTTTCAGGTGTAACCTTATGGTCGGTAAAAAACCACAAGCCCATAATTACCCAGCCAATGAAGCCATAAATCCCAAACAGAACTAGGTCAAACCAAGATAGAAATCGTTTAAGCGCAGGCATTCTTGAAGCGCGTAAAGAAGCAAAAAGGAGTACCAAAAAGAGTGTCCAAGCAAGCCAAGTAGGCCAATCTGGAGATGCCGGACGGTTTGGGGACTCAAGCAATACTTTTTCAGCGCCAACAAAAGGTACAGAAGAGCCATTTTGAACGATTTTTGCATTTCCAAGTGCCTGTCGAAGGTATTCAGGCAGAAACATCACTTCTCGTTTAGTGGCCACCCGATCCGTTTTTTCGCCTAATATCAGGTCAATTCCAAACTTTGCCCACCGTTTGTCTCTAAGGCTTTCATCCAATAAAACACGGAAAGGTTTTTGCGGATTTGGCATATTTCCCCAAATAAGGTCCTTGCCAAACGCTTTTTCAAAGACATCTCGCGGCTTAGTGGCACAATTGTCAAAGAAAAAATCATACCGGTAATAACGGTTTTCTGGACGAAAATTTTCCTTAACAAGGTCGAATAGCCTTTCTTTTTGTGCCAGTGTTAAGTTAAGTACTTGTTCTTTAACCCCACGTTTTTCAAGATCGCGGTACGTCCTCATGAAATCCTCGAAAGACTCGACGGCCAGCATATAGTCCAACTGCCCTCGCATAAACTTCATGTAAAAGCCGGGCGTATTAAAATCAAACGTTCCGTAATTAAAAACCACATCCAATCCCTGTGCCCCATCTCGAAAACGCAAACCGGTATGACCAAAGGCACTGTACAAGGCATCCCCTTCAGAAACCGTTAACAACGTCACTTCAGCTTTATCGGAAAGCGCTACCAGTTGCGCTCGTACTGGAAGCATAGTACCCAAAATCAAAAAAACCACGATAAATACATGGGAAAAGAAACGAACAAACAACATTAAACACGTATTTTAGGTATTGAAAAAAGCCAATCCATTCACGGTAAACCATCCTGCTTTGGAAAAAACCATCTTGGCGCAAAAAACGTTTGAAGCCCTAAGAAGTGTCATCCAAGAACCCGTTACGGAACTACAATATACAAATCCGTTCGAGCTATTGGTTGCCGTTTTACTCTCTGCACAATGCACCGATGCACGGGTTAACTTGGTTACGCCAGCCCTCTTTTCGGCTTACCCAACACCAAAAGCACTTTCTAAGGCATCCAGCGATGAGGTTTTGCCCTATATCCAATCAGTTACGTTCCCGAACAATAAAGCCGCTCATTTAGCAAAACTAGGACGTGTTTTGGTTGAAAAACATGGCGGTGCGGTTCCCGTCTCGGTAGAAGAGATCGAAAAATTACCCGGATGTGGGCACAAAACGGCAGAAGTTGTGGCCTCTGTCGCCTTTGGTATCCCTGCATTTCCAGTGGATACGCATGTTTTTCGGGTCTCAAACCGTATTGGGTTGGCTTCTGGCAAAAATGTAAAAGAAGTTGAGGCACAACTTAAAGCCCTTTTCCCAAAATCTGAATGGAGCGAAGGTCATCACCTACTCATTTTGCACGGCCGCTACACGTGCAAAGCCCAAAATCCGATTTGCAATACCTGTGTACTGCAAATGTGGTGTGCTTTCAAGCAGAAATTAGACCAACTCCCACCTCCAATAACCGGATTAAAACCCAAGTCTGGTGCGTATTTCTGCACGGGATGTCAACAATACAACAATCATGTTATACCTATAACAGATTCAGATGGCGTTGAACAAGTTTCTTGCCCTGCTTGCCGTTCCACCCAGTTACATATTTCTAAATCAGGTAAAACCACCTTAAAAGTGAAGGACTACCGCGTTTAAATTTTACATAAAGCATTTATTTACAAATACATATACACCATGAATAAGCACATACTTATTATTTTGGATGGATACGGAAAAGCCGTTGATCCGTCCGTTAGTGCGATAGATGCCGCGAACAAACCATTTTTAGACCACCTTTTTGCCACTTATCCCCACAGCACCTTAGAAGCGAGCGGTCTTGCAGTTGGTTTGCCAGAGGGCCAAATGGGCAACTCAGAGGTTGGCCACATGAATTTGGGCGCCGGACGGGTGGTATATCAAGACATTACCCGCATTGATAAAGAAATAAGCGAAGGCGCTTTTTTTGAAAACACGGTTCTGAAAGCCGCCATGCACCACGCGAAGACGAAGAGAACGAACCTCCATTTGATGGGCTTGTTTTCGGATGGCGGTGTCCATGCCTCCGATAACCACTTGGTGGCTCTTTTAGAAATGGCCAAACGCGAAGGACTTGCGCAAGATCAGGTGAATGTGCATTGCTTTACGGATGGACGAGATACCGATCCTCATGGAAGTCTTGGGTATATGAACGATTTTTTGCAAACTGCTGCTAAAATTGGTGTCGGAAAAGTACGCTCTATCATCGGACGTTATTATGCGATGGACCGCGACAACCGCTGGGAACGCACCTCACTCGCATATGACTTATTGGTGCATGGTGCTGGAAAAAAAATGGAGGATCCAATACAAGCCTTAAAAGAGAGTCATGTGGCTGGCATTACGGATGAATTTATGAAACCAGTCCTGATAACCGACGAGAATAACCGAAGTCCGCGTATTGCTCCAGGTGATGCAGTGATTTGCTTTAATTTCCGCTCTGATAGGATGCGTCAGATTTCTAGGCCGTTCCTCTTTGAGGACTTTTCGGGCTTCGTGGCCGACTATTTGGAAGACCTCTATTACTGCACGTTCACCTCTTACGACCAAACTTTTAAGGTTCCAGTCGCTTTTCCAAAAGTAGATATTGTTGCTCCATTGGGCGAGGTGATCTCCAAAGCGGGTTTCTCGCAGTTACGTGCCGCAGAAACAGAAAAATACCCCCATGTTACCTTCTTTTTTAATGGGGGACGAGAAACACCTTTCGAGGGTGAAAATCGTATTCTTGCTCCTTCTCCGAAAGTGGCCACCTACGACCTTAAACCGGAAATGAGTGCACCAGAACTGGCAAAGTCCGTCGCAAAAGCACTTCAAGAAAACGAATATGCCTTGGTAGTCCTTAATTTTGCGAACCCAGACATGGTAGGACACACCGGCGTTTTTGAAGCAGCCGTAAAAGCGATTGAAACGGTGGATGAATGTACCAAATTGGTGGTAGAAACGGCTTTACAGCACGGATACTCGGTAGAAATCATTGCGGATCATGGCAATGCCGATAAAATGCGGAATGAAGATGGTTCACCAAATACGGCCCATACCACCGCTTTGGTGCCACACCTCATTATTAAAGAAGGATTCAGTGGCCCGATTCAGCAGGGGAAATTGGGGGACATTGCTCCTACCATTCTGCATATATTAGGCATACCAATCCCAGAAGTTATGAATGGTGTTATTCTGATTTAATAACCACCATCGCTTTAACAAATGGCTATTTTTTCTGGAGGTATTTCATTTCCCAATCATATTGAATATCTTCCGGTGTTTTACCATAATGACCATAAATAAACAAATCAAAAACAGGAGAAATACAATGAGCTTATTTGACAACTTAAAAAACATGGCTGAAAGTGCCCTTGAAAAAGGCAAAGAACTTGCTGGCGATGCCATGGAATTGGCACAAGAAGGTATTGAAAAAGCCAAAGACGTCGCTGGGGATGTGGTAGAAACCGTCCAAGACGTAGCTGGGGATGCCCTCGAAAAAGGCAAAGAACTTGCTGGCGATGCCATGGAGATGGCACAAGACGGGTTCGAAAAAGCCAAAGACGTCGCTGGGGATGTAGTAGAAACCGTCCAAGACAAAATTTCCGATTTGACGGGCGGTGGAAATGATGCCGCACCAAAAGCGTAAGTTTTTCTAAAGGTTTTTTGCCAAAAGCACACAAGTAAAAAGGGGACGCTCAAGTCAAGAGCACCCCTTTTTTTAATGGAAACACTGGTTATCGAGCCAAGCCTTTGTCCTTCCAAGCGGCCAACGTCCCAAGTGGGATTTTATCTAATGCCTGATAGAGTATGGCAAGCGGGACATTATCCCCTACAACTTTAACAATAAAACGCTCCGCAACCACAACATCCACTTCGCCAGTTTGTGTGTCCGAGCGGTATTTTTCGCGACCCGGATAACCCTTAATCGTTTTTGTACGCTCGGAAGTTGTTTCATTCTCACGGTCAATCTGGGCGTACAACCAACCAGCATGAATGGCTTTAACGCTTCTTAGCCCTCCAGAATCGTACAGGTGCATGTTGATTTCTCCTTTTTGTCCTTCATAAACTGCATGTGCCTTGGATAAACCATATCCTAAAATGGCCGTTCGCTCGCCACCGGCGTCTTTTTTGTTATACCCCCCCAAACGCGCAGGGAACAATTCCTTCAACTCCCTAAAATCAACAGGTTCTGGCCGCTTGATCACTTCTTTTAAGTCTTTTTCTGCCTGTTTAACTTCAGGAGCCACCTCTTCACCAATTCGTTTCGCTTCCTCCGCCAAACGTTTTGCATCCTCCTTAGCTTGTTGGGTTTCCTGCAACACTTGACGCGCTTCTTGGCGTTCAGCCTCAGTACATCCGGTAACGATCAATAAGAAAACACCCAGAATTAAAATCGTTTTTTTCATATCTCTTCTTCATTAGTTTAGTGATAAAACATCCATACGTCCTTCCCCTTGTCTGGTTTCGGATATCAAACAGATCGCACCAAGATTTTTATCGTGGCTTCTGAATAAAGGTCATATAGGGCTAAAAAGAAGATTTTTTGCGCGATGTCTGGTAGCAATGTTGCAGTTAACTGGAGGATTGTCTGGATTTTGTCTTGCTCTAAAGCCACATTCGCACCTAATGAACATGCGGTAATTACGAAAGCGCTTTTTAAATTAAAGGGAGTCATTTAATGGTTACCGGTCAAACTGGTTACACCAAATCTTTAACTTCAAATACGCAAAAGTGATGAAACAATTTTCTACACGCTTTTTACTCCTGCTACCACTGCTCCTCATTTGGAACGTGGCAGAGGTGGTGCAGGCGCAGACCAAGAAGGTCCGCCTACCCATTGGATTGGAGAGTGCAGATGTCAACTACGACCTTTTGAGTTTTGGCAATGCCACCGCCGAAATCGTGAGCGACCCTTTCCGGCCTAACAACAAAGTAATTTCGGCTACTAAGCCTGATGGCGCGGAAACATGGGCTGGAACTATTGTCGGAAATGCAGGATTAGAGTACCCTATACAATTCTCTGCTGGTAATACGACCTTTTCTATGGATGTTTATTCGCCCATTGCAGGAATTAAGGTTTTGATAAAGTTAGAAAATGCCTCCAACGGAAGTGTTAGTGTTGAAACCTCTGCAACGGTCACAGAAGCAAATAAATGGCAAACGTTGTCTTTTGACTTCGCCAAAAATGAAACTGGTACACCAGCCTTGAACCTTTCGGCTACTTACAGCAAAGTGGTTGTCTTCATGAACTTTGGCACAACTGGTGCAGCTGATGGAAATGCGGTTTATTATTACGACAACATCTCTCACCCACCAACAGATAATTATTCTGGCCCCGTAGATCCACCATCTCCCGCTGTATTGCCCGTGACCTTTGATAGCGCAGGCGTTAATTACAACCTCGTGGACTTCGGCGGAAACGGCTCCACCATCGGTGCTGACCCAACAAATGCAGCAAACAAAGTTGCCATTACCACAAAGGGCACGAATGCGGAACTCTGGGCAGGAACAACCCTCTTCGGAACTGCTGGATTTGACAGTAAAGTCCCACTCACTGCCGCAAATACCAAAATGACGTTAAAGGTGTATGCACCACACGCACCTATCCAAGTCCGCCTCAAACTCGAAGAAGCTGCCGACCCAACCAAGACCGTAGAAACCGAGGCGACCATAACGCAGGCCAATACGTGGCAAACCGTCGAGTTTGACTTCTCAAAACAAGTAGAAGGTACTGCTGCGCTTAACCTTAGCCTCAACTATAACAAGGCTTCCGTTTTCTTTAACTTCGGTGTTACAGGAGCAGCCGCTGGCGAAAAAACCTACTATTGGGACGATTTGGCCATGTCCGCAGCTGTAAATCCACCCAAAACCTTGCCCGTGACCTTTGATACTGCTGGATTAGACTATCAGCTCGCAGACTTCGGCGGAAACGGCTCCACCATCGGTGCTGACCCAACCAATGCGGCTAACAAAGTTGCCATTACCACAAAGGGAACGAATGCGGAACTCTGGGCTGGAACAACCCTCTTCGGAACTGCTGGATTTGATAGTAAAGTACCACTCACTGCCGCAAATACCAAAATGACGTTAAAGGTGTATGCACCACACGCACCGATCCAAGTCCGCCTCAAACTCGAAGAAGCTGCCGACCCAACCAAGACCGTAGAGACCGAAGCAACCGTTACGCAAGCCAATACGTGGCAAACACTAAACTTTGATTTTGCTAAACAAGCAGAAGGCACTGCGGCGATTAACTTCGACTATAATTACAACAAGGCATCTATTTTCTTCAACTTCGGTGTTACAGGAGCAGCCGCTGGCGAAAAAACCTACTATTGGGATGACGTAATCTTTATCTCTACCGTCCCAACAGAAACAGAAATCCCATTAGGATTTGACCTCGAACAAAACTACCCGAATCCTTTTAATCCATCAACAACCATTCCTTTTGAGCTTAACAAGTCTGGTTATGTTAAACTCTCGGTGTATGACGTTACCGGACGATTGGTGGCAAAATTGGTAAACCAGCCATTGTCCGCTGGCAATTATCGGGTTTCATTGGATGCAAGCAGCCTTAATAGCGGTATGTATTTTTATCGCTTGGAAGTGGATCAACACCAAGTGGTTAAAAAAATGACCTTACTTCGATAAGGCAAACCTGACTCAGTATATCTTGTTTGATTGAGAAGCCCGATTTATTCCGGTTTTGGCCTGAATGAATCGGGTTAGTTCTTTTGGATTTTACCATATGTTCTTACCCTTATGTTGGTCTTAACACATTGAAATACTCAATAATTTGCGGCTATTCTCTTTTTATTGGCTGTCTTTTTTTTAGTACTTTGTAAAGAGGATTAACTTCATTCAAACGTAGCCGCTTTATCTTGTCTTCTTTTCTGATTCTAAGGATTCTTTGATTCACATACTCGACTTAAATATAGATTAAACAATAACTTGAGAAAAACTGCCTATTCTCAAATGATCCTTTTATAAAAAACCCGCAAATCACTTCACCCATATACAAGGAATTTGCTTAAATTAAAGAAAGTCACAAACATTTGCTTGGCAGCCATTTTTAATAACGTAAATAAAAAGGCGACTAACATGGCCAAAATCTTAAAATACCATTCATTTTTTACAGGTATTTTGCTGGTTGTCTTTCACCCCATTTTGCTAACTGCACAAAATCCTTCATTTTCTTTCGAGCAAATTACAATTCAACAGGGACTCTCCCACAATACCGTATATGCCATTCTCCAAGATCGTTATGGCTTGATGTGGTTTGCCACCCACAATGGTCTAAATAAATACGATGGGTATGGCTTTAAAAACTACAATACCTCAACCAGATCAGACCCCAATTTTGAAGGGCGAATAATAAGCACTCTTATCGAGGATCGTTCCGGCAATATTTGGGTAGGCACACAAAATAAAGGCATCAATGTACTTTGGGCAGCGACCGGAAGATTTATGGCATGTAGATCCCATTCAGTTTTATCCGCACTTGCCAATACATGGATTACCCGAATTTATGAAGACCGAAGTGGCTCCATCTGGATTACAACGATTGGGAAAGGCATCTTTACATATGACCCCACTAAAAATAGGCTTAACCAATGGAGTAAAACCAATAAAAAACTGAATAGCAATCATGCCTTCGATGTCATGCAGGATGCACAAGGTCGTATGTGGGCCGTAACCGACCAGCCTACCCTTTCTTTGTTCTCTTCTTCTAAGCAGCGTTTTTCATCAATCCCTATTGATCCAACCCAACAAATAAAACTTTTGGGCTATCGAAAGGTTCTTCGGGCTGCAAAAAATGGCACTTTATGGATTGGAACGGAACGGCAAGGCATTTTTCAATTCAACCCATATGACAATCAGCTACAACATTACCCTTTAGATGCCGCTAAAAATTCCTATAATGAAGTTCGAGACATAGAATTTGCTCAAAATGGAAGCATCATGGTCGGAACCGACGGTGGCGGAGTCTATTTCATACAGCCCGGAAACGCAAACATCGTTTCCTTACAGAAGGACGTTACACGGTCTGGGAGTCTTAATACCAATGCCCTCTACGACCTTTATCTTTCAAAAGACAACAATCTATGGATTGGCACCTATAATGGCGGAATCAATGTGCATAAATCAAGAAAACTACGATTTGAAAATTTTACCCACACCGGTTTTCATGATGGGGAATTGAGTCATCCATCCGTATTAAGCATCATCCAAACCAAAAATGGAAATATTTGGATGGGAACCGATGGTGGCGGCCTTAACCGCCTTGACCCCTTGACCCGAACTTTTTCCGCCAAGACACATCAGTCCAAAACAACCACTTCTTTGGCGGGTAATGTCGTCAAATCTTTGTATGAAGCACCAGATGGACGTATTTGGATCGGCTATTTCGGGCAAGGATTAGAAGTTTTTGATCCTAAAACAGGCAGTATCAAAAGAATTAACAAGCCAATCAATACGCCAGCATCGTTATTGGATGGCAACATTTGGAGTATCTCTGGCGCTCCGGATGGTAAACTTTATATAGCCATTTTAGGGGATGGGCTAATTGTTTATGACCCAACTTCCGAAACCCTTAACCATTATAAAGCAGGTTCACCAAATGCCAAAAACCTTCCATCCGATGACCTCATGTACGTCCATCGTGACCGAAACAATCGGGTTTGGATTGCAACAAGGGATCGCGGTTTGGTCTTGTTTACACCGGAAAATGGCCAATTTAAACAGTTTAAGTCTAATACAGGTGATCCCAATAGTTTGCGCGGCGCCGAAGTAAGGGTAATCTTTGAAGACCATAAAGGGGGTATTTGGGTGGGGACTGAAGACGGTGGACTGAACCAATGGAAAGGTGGAGACCAATTTTGGAATTATAATACCCACAAAGGGCTACTTTCAGAAAGCGTAATGGGCATCCAAGAAGACAAAGATGGTTTTATTTGGGTTAGTACGATTCCGGGACTTTCTCGCATAAATCCCAAAACTGGATCAATCGAGAACTTTAATTTCCACCACCACGCTCAACCAAATCAATTCAACCAAGCGGCCATATTGTTCAACCAATCGGGAAAACTCATGGTCGGGGGGATTAATGGGTTAATCATGCTTAAACCAAGCGAAGTCACACAATCAACCTCCATGCCGCGTGTACGCCTAACCGAATTGCGCATATTTAACGACATGATTCTCGCAGGAAAGACGTCCTCCGGTAGAACCATTTATGAAGGAAGAATAGAAGAGGTTAAAGAAATCAACCTTTCCTATTTAGACAATGCCTTTTCCATAGACTTCGCAACATCGGATTTAAGCGACCCCCAAAACAACCGATTTGAATATAAGTTAGAAGGGTTTCATTCCCACTGGCAACAATTGGAACTGCCGAGGCACTCGGTGAACTTTACCAACTTAGAACATGGAAGCTATATTTTTCGCATCAGAGGGACAAATAGCATGGGGATTTGGAGTGACAAAGAAACCTTTGTAAAAATTAATATTTCACCGCCTTTCTGGAAAACACTTCCTTTCCGTATTTTTCTGTTCATACTTTTTGGGATTTTGCTTTGGCAAGGCAACCGCCTCTTGCTTCATCGTCGGGAAAGACATCTTCGGGAAAAAATGATGGAGTCAGAGCGGGCTTTCCTTCAATTAAAAAATGAGAAGCTGGCCTCGGATTTAGCTGCAAAAAACAACCAATTGGTCTCTATGAGCTTGCAGATGGCTCATAAAAACGACTTCTTGAACAAGCTAAAACGTGAACTCAAAGACCCACCACCAACTCAAGATGTTCCACAACCAAGCCAACAACAAGTGATCAAACTCATTGATGCCGAGGTGCGGGGAGAAGATTTTTGGGAACGGTTTAATGCCTTCTTCGAGGAAACAAACAATGCATTTGCACAAGAGCTTAAACGTAAACACCCAGATTTAACCGCAAATGACCTCCGCATCTGCTCCTTGATGCTCATCAATGTGAATACCAAAGAAATGGCCTCAATTCTTAATATCAGTCCAAAAGGTGTTGAAAAAAGCCGGTATAGGGTTAAGAAAAAGCTCGGCCTCTCCGCCGAAGACGATCTCGCCATTTATCTTAAGGGGTTCGGAACTATTAACGAGAGTTCGGACGAACTAATCAGTAAATGACGTTCACGCGCTCTAATTTGATTGTAGCTTCGAATAAGGTGTAATATGAAGTTCTTGGGTCAACCTATTTGCAAACGCATTCAATGCAAGGTCTTTGGCGATTGGTTTGACAACTTGCCAAACAACCAATAACACACTCCCAACGGACGTTGGAGGCGCAAGTTCAACGGCCTGTGGCGTTATAACGGTTCTTTCTAATTGGCCACGCAAGGCATCCATCCTTGTCAGATCATTTGTGTACGTTAATGACATGATAGGTTTACCAAACTTATAATTACGAATAGATTGATGTAAGCTCAATAATGTGGCCTCATGAACCAAGACTATCTCATCGTATTTTTGGATGGCCTTTGCTTGTTCTGCATTCGGTAGTGTTTTTATTTTTCTTCCAAATTGTTCCGTCTCTTTTTTGTTCATCTCTAAACGATTAATAAGCGTTGTATCCACCTTTATGACTAAGTTTTGAGCCAATCGGAGGGTAACAACCACTTTTCCTGTCGTTTTTGATGAAAAAACATCACTTGCTTTATTAAAGACTTTACAACCTGAAAGGGTCAAAAGACAAAAAGCACTTATCAAATAAAAAGATTTTTTTTTCATGTTGATTAATTCATTTTTTCGGATTTAGTTTTGGCATAAGTCATTCCTGACTTTCATTTATTTTTCGAGCTTTCCAGCTCATTAAAATTAATTATTTGCAAATCAACCGTCAAAACCTCTGCAAAATAAGCCAAGACCATGCTACGTGCTGGCGCTTTTATTGCTTGATAAATAGAAGCCGAAATTGCAGATGGGTCTTTCATCGCTTTAGGCTTTAGCAAGCCCGACTCATTCATCCTATCAAAGAGAATTTTATAGTTAAGTTGAATATTTTCAAAAAAGGTATTAAACCTACCAACCTTTATAGTCGTTCCAATTTTATACGCTAATATATCTTTTTTAAGGGCCAACAACCCCGCTTTCTGTGCAGTTTGAATATTTTGGTATAGTTGGGTATATTCCCCTGCTTTATTTGGCCCTATGTTTTTAAGGATCCAGCCTAGTGCTTCTGTATCATTCTTAAACCTTTCAAAAGAATCAACAACTTTGGGTTCTATCCGAACAACTTTTCTATGCATGAGGTGGACACCATCAATTCTACAACCTGTGAAAAGGGACAATACAATTAAGGCTATATATTTTTTCATATTTTACCTCAATGATTTAGCGTGTTTAAGGTTATTAGATATAAACATGTTTGTTAAAGTCCAATACTTCCTTATTTAACTTTTTACGACTAATGCTTTCCTGAAAATAGTAGCAAGGTTTTTGTAGGGTAAAAACCCTTTACCACTTATCTCCCACAATATTTTTTCAGGATGGTAAGCCATGAAACCACCATCATATTGACGATCATCATACCCTGTCAATACAAGTGTAATTTCCTTCATACTGGGAAGTACCTTGCCATCAAAACCAGAAGATACAGTAAAGAACTCTTCTAAACTTTTTTCATTTAAAACCAACTCAACAATGATAAGTGATTTTTTATTAATTTCATGCCGTAGTGACTTGATAAGCTGTATTTCGGATAGCCCACCAATATCCATATTTTTAACTTTAATGTCCTTTTGAGCCATTTGTTCTACATTTTCAATAATATTATCAGAACAAAATAGCCCTACCTGGGACGAAGGTACAAGACCTTTAAACTCGACGACTTTTTGCAAAGAGTCCCATGCAACATTTTTAGTGCAATCCGCATAATTAATGGCCATTTTATGCAACATACCGGGAGAAAAAACAAGCATTTCTGGTTTTTCAGTAGCGTGGGTATTTATCCAACTAAGTGTGCTTGCAAAACTTATTGCAACGGCTTTTTTCATGTATTCTGGCGCCCCTAACGCAAAAACGGGGGTTTTCTCAAAATTTGTTACATATGGAGGAAGTCCTTCATCGTCAAAGATGATTCCTGTTGGTTTTGGAATTGTATCTTGCAACGAAGATGACTTATATCGTAGTTGCGAAGCAACTTTAAAAGCTGGACGAGTAGTTGTGCCACATGCAATAAGCCCAAAAAGTAATGGGCAAATAAGGAAGTTACGCATAATTGAAATGAGTTTAATGAATTGAGTTTGTCACAACAAAAGACAGTAAACACTAAAGTACAAGAACAACAACTGTTTTTGTCATGAGATAATTGCGAAGTGAGAGGTATTAAGTGAAAAGATATTTTAACAATTAGCATCTTAGTAAACATAAATATCAATTCACGTTTTGTATTTTGAATTATTTCATATTATTCAACCTCCATTTCCAATATTAAAACAACGAGACCTTGTTCATTTGACTTCACCCTGAATGATATTTTTTCTTGAGAATATTCAATTTTGGCATCAGGAATTCGTCTTGATAGTAATACTCTATTAAGTTTTTCTGAAATAGTACCTGTTTTTTCTTGTTTTAGTAAAGACATTATTGCATCAAAATCCAATTTTTCAGTGGAATATAAAACAATAAAATAATCCGTTGTCTTAAAGTCACTCGCCTCAAATACATGCTTTTCGCTTGGAATAGCCGTCTCATTTATTAATTCCCCAAAACTTTTATAGTTCATATAAGGATCTATATTTTCCTCATATGGAAACAATTTTGTTATTTCACCTCTTAAGTCTGACCCTATAGCATAAACAAATGCAGGTTCACTATTTTCTATTACAAGACGATATTGTAATTGCTGGGGAATAGGTTTTTCGGTACGGTAATGACTTTGTATGATGCGAGACAGCCTTGGCGCCCCATATTTTTTATTAGATATTGTTTTAATAACCCTTCCATACCTATCTTCAACCCTAAATGAGCCACTTAATGTTTTCGTTGGTGTGGGCAAATGATTGCGTTTTGGAATTAATTCAATCGCCATATCTGTAAAATGAGCAAAGTCATCGTATTTTATCCACCAAAATCCTTTATCCCCCCACGCTGTTCCCCAGCTGTTCATGATTTCAAAAACGCCTCCATCCTTAGTATCATTATAACCGACAACCGTCATCGCATGCCCAATAGTACCGCTTTCCCCGACTGGTTTCCATGCCCCAATTTGATAGTTCCTTAAACTTTCCCATGCCTCACGGGTAAAACTCATTCCAATCATGACCGGATACTTTTGAGCCAGTGATTTTTTAACATTTCCAACTTTTTTAGACAGATCTCTTTCATTGATATCAAATAATCGAGCATAGCCTTCTAACTTGGAAAATTCCCAATTCTTAATAGACGGCAACTCATGATCTTGTGGACAATCAGACCTAATTTCTGCCATACGGGGAGCGCCTACATTTTTTAAGGTTTCTAATATTGGCACCAAATCCCCTCCTTGGCTACACGTTTCATCTGCTGGAAAAGACAGTCTATAGATAGACCCCGCATTATACATCTCACGGCTGATCACGTTAGGCGATCGCCAATTTCGATTTTGTGCCTCAAGAATTACACGGGCATGAGCCGCAGACCATGCCGTACAAGTTTCGTACTCACCTTGATCGCCCGGAGTTGGGGCAAAAGGACGAAGAGAAATTTCTTTTGGCAGATTTTCACCACTCCTTGTGGTAAATGAAATTTTTTGAGGTAGTCTTTGATAAGAATCAATTGACAATTTAGTGGTAACAAGCCCCTGGGAAAACAAAAGATTTACCTCTAATGTCGTAGTCAGTATAATGACAGCCCAACAAAATATTTTCTTTCCTAAAATCATATTTTTTTTAAATGACTATTTAATATCCATTTCAAGAATCATCATGACCACATCTTTCCCTTTACTTTTTGCAGTAAATGACACTTTAGTTTTATCAAACCGGACATTGTCATCTTTTAGGAGACGATCACCCAATACTTTGGATAATCTTTCGGCAAAATTCCGACCTTGTGTTGTCTTTACTTGGGCAATAATCGCATTAATATCCAGCTCTTCTTTTGAATATAATACCGCCAGATAATCCGTCCCGCCTCCAGCAGAAGTAGCCTCAAAAGCAAAATCCTCACCGGGTAAAGAGATTTCGTTCTCCTTTCCGGTTATTGCTGCACTAACATAATCCCCATTTTCGTCTTGATATGGAAACAATGTATTTATTTCATTGGTTTTATCCCCACCGATAACATACATAAAAGCAGTCTCATTATTTTTAACGAGGAGGCGATAAGGTGTTCCTGCGTTGATTTGGCTTTTTACTTTGTATTGACTTTTTTGTAGTCCAACTAATTTTGGTGCACCGTACGATAGGTTATATTGCGTATTCAGTTCTTTCCCATTTAGATCAATAAGTCTAAAAGACCCCGCCAAATCAATTGTATTTGTTTTTTCTGAAATGGCAATCATTTCATACGCCTCTTTAACATTCAAAGCAAAATCATTGTATTTTATCCAGATATAGCCATTATTTGCCCATGCTTCCCCCCACGAGTTCATGATTTCGAAAGCCCCGCCATCTTTTTGGTCATCATACCCGACAACGGTGACAGCATGTCGCACATTCCCACCGTCCAAGGTTGCTTGCCATACGTGTTTGTTGCTGGGTTTTAATAAGGACTTTCCACAACTGTCACAATATAGACCTACAATAACGGGATTACCTTGAGAGAGTGCCAATTTTACAGCATCTATTTTCGCCTGTTGACTGGATTCTGGCTTAAATAGCCGATTGTATCCGGCTATTTTAAATCCTTGAGCTTCATTTAAAAAAGGCAACGCCTCGCTCATATCTACACAATCTTTACTAAAACTTCCTTTTGTTGCAATTCCTTTACTTTGGAGATTATCTAATGCAGCCCAAATATAGATGCCCTCAGAGCAATTAACATCGGAGGGATCTTTTGTTAGCGCATAAATGAATCCTGGAGAGAATGCTTTTTCTGATATTGTGGACGGGTTACTTATTTTCTCTTGCCGTGCATGAAGGATGGTTCTTGCTGCATACCCCACAGACCATGCCGTGCAGGTTCCGTAATTCGCTTGATGCCCGGGCTTTGGTGCAAACTGTTTAATAGATGCCCTCTCTGGTACTTTATCATAGGTATTCGCTGTTCTTGGTGCTGAGTAAGCGATTAAACGATATTTATTCTCGTCATATTTTGCCCCTGTCACATTAAATTGCGCCGATACAGCAGGGAGAGTAAACAGGAAAAATATTAATAATAAAAGCTGTTTCATAAGAAATCTATTTTGAGTGATTTAGTGGCATTGGGAACGATAATCAGGATAACATTATTGCTCCCTTAAAACATCCCTTATAATAGGGGTTTTCAGATTATGGTTCTCGCCATTTCGCAGTACTTTTTTTACTTTCCAAATGTTATGAAAGAAAAGCAATGTATCCGAACGTGGTGATATCAAGTTTTGGGGCATACTACCCGCAGTAAAATGCCCCAAATAATTTTCATCTTTAGAAAGAAGCTACAATACTAGCGCCTTTGATTGAAGGATTAAGGTGTATAGACACCTTTACCCGCTCACTTAAAACCTTTTCTAAATACTTGTTATAGTCCATCTTTACAATGCGACCAATTTCAAAGATTGCAGATAGACCCCAAATAGCGCCTAAGCTTGGGACAGCGTATTGTGCAATATTGTATGCACTTTTTACGTTAGCATTTTGCTCCTTTTCCAATTTTGCCGCTTCTTTGTTGTATTGATCTTCAGCAAAGGGCCGTCCATATAAAATGAGACCTGCTGCAAAACTTCCTCTTAAGAGAAATTTAGTACCATGGCCAATGATGTCTTTGCGAAATCTTCCTCTGGCCTCTTCCTCTGGTGTAATTTCTAGCCGGACTGTTTCTTGCATTGTTTTTGATTCTTTAACATCAACGACTAAAAGTTTAGGGGTATGTTTAGGCTTTGTCAGAAGAATCCGTTGTTCCCCGTACCCTAATTCAATATTGAGGGGTGTTTTCCCGTGAACTTTATCTTTTAAGGTGACAACTGCTCCATCTGGGATGGTATATAATTGGAGTAGTGTAGATATTTTTTCCAGAACGAACTCGAAAGATTGTTCATCTTGTGTTAAGTCTATTGAAGTATTTTGGATAGGCTTGTATCCTGAAGCGTCAACGGTAATCACATAGCGCCCTTTTTTAAATTCCTTGCTTGTAGAACCTGTTGAGATCAATTCATTGTTGATCGTAATACTTGCATTTTCTGGTACCACTTTAAATCTAACAAGAGTAGTTTCTCTTGATAGATTAATCTCAACAATTAAATCCTCATCCGGTTTTATCTCAACTTCTTTGTATTCTGTATTATACCTATCCTTACGCACCTCAAATTTATACAAGCCGGGATCTATCCTATATTCAAATGTATTACTTGTTGCATAACCTAATTGTTTACTATCTAAAAAAATGCGTGCATTATCAACGTTAGTTTTCAAAGTAATTTTTGACTTAAATGCTTGTTTTGAACTAACATCCATAAGTATAGGATTTTCAACAAGCATTTCCTCCAATCTTCGAGGTGTTAGTTCGAAGAAAAAGCTACCGTTATCCGGACTAAATGCACCTTCGATTGGAGTTTGTTTTCCCCCTTTCATTTTGGCGTAATAAGGTACACGAGCCATGATATATTGGAAGAGTTCTTTGGAAATAACGATATTATCCTTATTTTCGTCAGCCTTACCTTTTTCAAGCCCCTCGAGTAGAACATACATCAAAGCACTGTGTTGCCAATCTGCAGACTCAACAACTTCTTCATCCGCAGAACCTGCTGTTATAATTTCGCGACTTTTTTGAGACCAAACATTTTTCAAGTATGCACGTGTAAACTCTCCTCCACTACCACTCCTTGTTGTCGCCAGTCCACTATAACAAGCATCTATTAAAAATAGAACATGTTTGGGAATAAACTGGTCAGAAAAGTCTCTAAGTTCATTCATTTTAACGGATGTACCAAAGAGAGACTTCGTATCAACGTCATGATTTAACAAAAAACCGAGTGGTTGATCCTTTCTACCACCTGTCTGGCCATGACCAGCATAATAGATGAGTAAGGATGAATTTTCGGAAACGCTGTCGTTTGTAAATCTTTCAAGAGTAGAAATAATATTTGATCTCGTAGCATTTTCATCTAACAAGATAAATATATTATCTTCTTTATATCCAAATTTATCCTTCAATAAACGCTTCATTGCTACAGCATCTTCTGCGGCATAAGTTAAAGGTCTAACATTGGAATCTTGATATTTATTAATTCCGATCAAAACAGCGTATCTCTCATCGTATGTTGAAGCCATATCTACTGATGATAAGACCCCTTCCGTAGAACTGCCTGGTGGTAATGTGTTTGGATTATCTTGTCCTAATACGTCTTGCGACTTCAAGGCTATCAATAAAAAAAACAACGTTAGTATGTAAGATTTCATGAAATTAAAGATTTAAAATGTGATCAAGAAGTTTTGTAATAAGTGTCAGACTCAGACTATTTAATCAAGTACTTTAACCAGTCTAAAGCCAATATTGGCATTTTTTTTATTGGGGTCAAAAAAATACCTATGCTCTAACCCTTTTGCTTCATGTATAAAGGAGCCTCCACGGATTACTTTAAGTGGGTATCCAGTTTGTACATTATTAACAGGGTCTATATTTGGCGCATTTTGATAGTATTTACCATCATACCAATCCATTGTCCATTCCCATACATTGCCAATTACGTCAAAAATTTCCCAATTATTTGGCGGGTAATTTCCAACTGACATACTACTACCTACTCCACTTATAGACGTCGTGCAATCGGCACAATTTGCTCTACCAGTGCCTATGAATTCTCCCCATGGAAAACGATCCACACTTCCAGCACGTGCTATATATTCCCATTCAGCCTCGGTAGGTAATCTATAGCTATGTATATTTTCTTTAGCATTTAACCGCTTGATAAATTCTTGAACTTCATACCAAGATATATTTTCAACTGGATTCGATAGGTTACTTTTATTTTTACTGGGGTTATCTCCCATAACCATAAGCCATTGTTCTTGTGTAACTTCATATTTCCCTACATAGAAATCATTTGTGATTATAATCTCCTTTCGTGGTGACGAATCAGATTTTTCATCTTCCAGACTTCCCCTCATAAACACACCTTTATCTATCAAGACAAATTCTATACCGTAATTATTTTTAATATATTTGGGATATATATTTTCTTTTTTTGGATTTTTTACATTTTTTTTATTGTTAATGGTAATGTTTATTGAAGGTTTAGGATCAATAAATGAAACTTGTGTTTTGGGTTTAACTAATGGCTCTTTTGGAGTATTTAAATCAATTTTTTCTTTGGCTTTTGGCTTAAAATAAAAATCGGAAAAGAGAATTCCTGAGCAGTCTGGGATTTGACCTCTTTCAGTAATGCTGCTTACTTTAACCGAAACTTTTCTACAGATCTCGTCCACTCCTACCCCTTCCTCCAAAATAGCGCCAGCAAGAGCCTCCGTAAAAACACCATTCTGGGCATCTTCGTATTCCCGTGCAGTTCCATTTGGACGGGTTCCGTAGATAATTTTCGCATTAACGACTTGATCCAACCCGACATTAAGACCACTTTGCCACCCAGCAACTCTTAGGGCTGGCAGTACACGACAAGCATCTAGAATAAGAATTTTAGTTATGTCTTTGGCTTTCTCGGCAAGTTTCCGTTGGATGTCTTCAATTGAGAGCGAGCCTTCAGCCATTCTGTCTGGTCTGTCAGTGGCGGCTTCAATGCCGGCCAGCCAATTCCCTGTTCCATATTGAAAACCATGGCCAGCAAAGTAAAAAACAACCGCTTCTTCATCTCCTTTAACCTTGCCCATAAACTGATCTACAGCATTTTGCATGCCCGACCTTGTTTGATTTACCGCCTTGATAACCGTAAAACCCAAATTCCTTAACGTCTGCTCCATCAATAACACATCCTCTTCAGGCTTACTCAGTTTTGGTAGGTAGCGATATTGTTCATTTCCCATAAGGAGGGCAAGCCGCTTATTAGCGCCTGTAGGCTTCACAATGGGCGCTCTCTCCACAAATTTGCGGCTTTCCTGGGCTGAGACTGTTACATAAACACTAAAAAACAATATATAAAAAGCTTTATTTATCAACTTTATCAAGACTTTTAATCTTAAAATACGCAGATTAGCATTATACATTTAGAATTACTTTAATTTTGAAGAAAAAATTTATCAGTAAAACAGATAAGACATACTATAAAGAAGACAGTAATATCGCTTTATCTACCATAATAAGATAAAAAAACCAGATTAACAACATCAAACAAACCCGTACCATGAATATTAAGTTAACATTATTCTGTTTTATTAAGATATTTTAAATAGAAAACAAGGTCTATCAGCACCCAGTTTATATGTAAAGGCACGTCCTTGTCTTGGATAAATACTTTAAATTAAATGACTTAATCACCAGCAAACATGTCCGTCGAGCGGTGCGGAAAGAAAATCGCAATAAACACTTGTAGCGAATGTTTAGTGCAAATTACAGTTATGGCATTAATACCAATTTGGATATTGGCCTTCTTGACTGGTTAGAACAAAATGGTGGGCAATCGTAGAAAAAAGCAAAAGAGTATTTCTATGTGTTTACTGCTTATTATAAAAAAATACAAATATTATCTTTTTTAAGCATTACTTCCGCCGATGTCACATTTATGAAATACTCTTTTGCTTAAGCGCAGTGACAAATCAGTACGCAAGAATTTATTAATTTTATGTTTTTTTAATAATTTTGCTACATTCAGAATAAGATATCCCCTATTTAATGTCAAGGATATAAAGAACACAACTCTACAATTTCTTTTAATCCTCACAATCTTTTGGGATGAATCAAGCCCTCTTGGATTGCTTTTACGACAGCTTCCACGTTCGAGCCAGCATGTAGCTTCTGGTAGATATTTTTAACATGGGAATTAACGGTATGGGTACTTATGAACAGGGTTTCTCCGATCTCTTTTTGAGAACGTCCCTTTGCCATCTCTTCCAAAACTTTTTTCTCTGCATTGGTGAGTTTTTGCCCTTCAGACCGATTCTCGGCCTTTCGGAAAGATGACAACACCCGCTGCGCCACTCTTGGCGGCATAGGCATACCTCCCCCCACAGCCAAGTCAATCGCGGCAAGCAAATCCACATCCGATGCATCCTTTAGTAGATAGCCAGATGCGCCTTCTTCCAATGCCCTAAAAATGGACTGGTCATCATCATTTATCGTGAGCATTACGATCGTCACCAGTGGCCATTTCTTTTTAAGATGGCCAACACAAGAGATGCCATCCATTGCCCCCATATTGATGTCCATCAAAATAACATCTGGCGATTGTTGGTTCTTTTGTGCTTCAAGTGCTTCCTCTCCCGATGCAAAAGCGCCAGTACAGATCAGCAATTTCGAGTCCTCAATCAAAGAAAGTAGGCTTTCTCGGTAGCGTTTATTGTCTTCTACGGTCCAAATCCGAAGCATCTTTTTTCTTTAGAATAGGGAACTTGTATGTTCATCAAATCCCTTAATTTAGGGATTTTTTTATTTTCAATATAGGTTACGGGTTAATCAAGTTGATTGAAGGCAGTTTGAATGTCATGACTGGGTTTTGCATCCCATTGTCTTTCGTTGTGACCATCCAGCAGTAGATACGTGTTTTTCTCCTCTACAAATATTCATGACCAACCCCTTATTTCTTTATTTGCATCAATAGCCCTAACATCCCTTATTTTGGGGATTGCAAATTATGTTACTTCGTTTGTAAATTTCCCAAACCCACAAAATCATGCACTTTGTTTTTTTCTACACATATTTTGGTTTATCCAGCAGTATAGGCTTGATATTTCTGTATATACTTTCTGGTTGTAGTCATCCAATACAAACAAAGACCTTTACTAACCAAGGAAACTTAGCGGATAATGATACTTTAGAGGTTGCCTCTGCTTCTTTGCTTAGAATTGAAGAGGGATTAGAAGCTCAGGATGCTACACGCATTCGTGAGGGGATCGAGACCCTTATGCAAAACAACATCTTGATTATATCTACCGAGGTACGTCCAAACGGTCAATTTACCTATAAAAACCTTCTAAACGAAGCCAAATCTTTCCGTAACACTCCACCTGATGAGTTAGCAAAGATAGACAGATTGCTGGAGGTTTTAGAAAGGCCACAACAACCATTATTAATGGTAAATGTTTGTCGTGCCAAACTTACCAAGAAAAATGAGACCTCTTCCAATTGTACCATAAAAACCTTCAGAAATGGAGATTTGAGGGTTTTAGTTCGGACGGTACCCCAAGACATTGAGTGGCGTTTAGAGGGCAACAATCTTACTTCTTGCACAGGTTGTTGGCAAATCTGGAAAGGCTCTGGGAGAATCCAATGGATCACGCAAAAAAACCAAACACATCTTGTTTTGATACGCAATTTAAGTTCAGTGTCTGGCACATTCCTGCTTACATGGAACTAAGAAATTATGTCTATTTTTGCTATTTTTTCAGTTTAATCGGCAGCACCTCCATTTTACACGCCCAGTCGAAGGAGTATTGGGGGCTTCACCGTGTTCAAGACAAGGCTACACTGCATTTGGCAGAATTGGGCATTAATGCAATGGTAGATACAGACAGTGGCGACCTTTGGTTAGCCTCTTCAAAAGGTTTGTTTCTACATAATGGCTATACATTAGAGCAGTTTTGCAGTCAGATTGAAGGGGTCACTGCTTTAACAAGATTACCAGATGGCCGGATTTTTGCGATGGACATGCACAATATGGCCTTTCTGGTTTATCCCACCCAGAACGATTCATTTGCTTGCTCACCCCTCTTTACCTTGTCTGATACAAACATCCTACGAGTTGTCGCAAGCAAGAACCACAATGGCTTTTATTACTGGCTGGCTTCAGAATACAATGTTCATATCTATCGTAACAACACCAAAATCGCTAAATTGACCTTTCCGAATGGCGTAAAAGACATCAGGTACTTAGGTAGTGTTGTATCAGTGGTTTCGGGGCAAGAAATTTATTTTTGCCACGAAAATGGTCGTTGTGTTGTCCATACTTTTTTCAACAATGTCACCCATTTCTATAAAATAGGCGGGGATCAATGGTACGGAACCGAAACCAATGGGCTGTGGATACAAACTGGTAAGACCATACGACAAGTGCTAAAAGGAAGTATTTTCCATCTTCACCCCGCTGCAAACAACCCTTCCACTTTATTCGCCGCTACAGATGAAGGTATTTTTTTAGTCAATGCCCGCAACCATCATACCACTACCCTTAGTACGGGAAAGTGTTCTCTTGGCTTAACAGGAGACCATGTAATTTGGTGTGCAGATACACAAAACCTATTCCGCGCCATTATAAACCCTGATGGATTCCGGTTTTATTCCAAAGAAAATAGCTTACTCCATTCCTCTGATGTTCGAGACATTTCGGAATTAGATAACGGCCAAATAGCTATTCTGAACGGCTCGAATATAAGTTTCTTTAATCAAGGGAAACTACAATTCAATTTAGAAACAAAAGACCAGTGGATCACCAAAATAGAACGAGCAACACACAATGAGATATGGATATTGTCCGAAGAAAAAAACTTATCATTATACAATTATGTTGACCATAAAATGAGAACATTTAAGCCATTGCCTTTCCCTCCTAACGAAATAGCAGACCTTTTCTCAACACCATCCGGAGTCGTTTATATCGCTTCAACAAAGGGTCTTTTCATCTTAAAAACAGATGGCTCACTCCAACCAAGCACCTTTAGACCCGCCGATATTCGGTTGGTTACTCTTGATAGGGAAGACCTTATTTTACACCTGCAAGATGAAGGAATCTGGCGATTTCGCCCAAAAGAAAACACCTATCACCGCATAATCTCATTTCCTTGTGGATCGTCTGTACGTGGGATGTTTACGGATGCTCAAAGACGAATATGGATTGGAACAGAAAAAGGCTTATTTTATCTACAAAAATCTTCCTGTGAACAAGCTCCTCATTGGCCAAAAGAAAGAAGGGTACGTGCCCTATCTGGAGATGCAAAGAATGGGCTATGGGTAGTCGGAGAAAATACATTTTTTTCGCCAGAACTCTACCGCATTAATCTGTCCAAACCCAGTTGGTTTCCAGTGTCTCTACCTTGGTTAAATGACTATACTGGATACCTACACAACTTGCCAAGCATACAAGGAAAAAATGGTCATATTTATTTTTTAGGACAACTCGGATTACTCGAAATAAACACACAAATAAATCATCATGATCTTATTGACTTTTCCGGCATTCAGCTTTTTGCACGGGATAAAGTGGTGCCCATCAAACAAGTAGCCCATAATGTTTTTGAAGTTAGAGAAGTTTTGCCACATTACCAAAACGACTTTTCTTTCTCCTTTCGTTTTCTTGACCATGAATCCGTTTCGATGGCGTATAAGTTGGTGGACTGGATGCCAAATTGGGCTTTACAAAGCGGAGATACCCCACTTAAGTTTGGAGGTTTATTGCCCGGAACTTACGAACTTTATGTTTATATATCGCAACGAAATGGCCAATGGAGTTCAAAACCATTACAGATAAAATTTCAGATAAACCCGCCTTGGTGGATGCAACCCATTTCACGATTGCTTTTCTTCTCGGTCTTGGTTTTATTGGGGTGGTGGGGAAACAATCGGTGGAATCATGCCAAACGAAAACGCGAGGAAAATACTTTGGCCCTCCGAAAAAGCCGCCAAGAGGCCAAAGAAATGGCCATAGTAGCAGAACGGGAAAGATTAGAAGCAACCGAAAAATTACGAGAAGCCGCATGGCAGGCCGCCGAAACGAGGCGCAAAGACCGAAAACAATGGGAACAAGACCTCCACGATGAGCTTGGTGGACAACTCGGTGCCATAAAAAACCGATTACAAGTCCTAAAAAAACAACCAGAAGCCCAACCCCTAAAAGATACCCTTATCGCCATCGTTGATGAGGTGACCGATGCCTCAAAACAGCTTCGCCATTCCCGTTGGATGGTTGACCCAACCGCTGATTATGCAGAAGCAGTTGTCGGTAGAATTGTTGGAATGGCGGTCGAAATGCTTTCCGGCCTCCGGCTCGACTTAGACTACCCCGAAGAAGTTCCGAACTTTGGAATTGATTTTAATGACCGAAAGAATCTGATTCTCGCCATTAAAGAGGCATTTCATAACATTTTAAAACATGCCCATGCAAGTATTATCCACCTCTTTATACGTCTTCAGGATGGCGTATTATACGTTTCAATTCAAGATGATGGTAGCGGTTTTGACCCTTCCTTGATTTCATCAGGTGGTCACGGCCTTCGCAATATGCAAGAAAGATTGGCCGCATCCGGTGGGAGGTGTACCTTGACTTCAATCCCTAAAAAGGGTACAAAAATTGTTTTTGAACTGCCTCTAAAATAACACGGGGAATGATTATGCCATATTTAGCACCAGCAGGACAACATCTTTTTACCTATATTCCGGTGTTTGTGCCTCTCTAAAGCCTCTTTCTTACCTGTGCTGTGTTGTCCTTCAGGGCTAAAGCCCAATGCGATTCGGGGCCTACTACCCCGCCCTAAAGGACGGAGTTAATGCCTTCCTCCACTTTGCATCTCTGCCTAGCTATTGCTTTTGGGTTGCTCTCACCTCCGCCCTGAAGGACGGAGTTAATGTTTTGGTGTTTTCCTCTTCGCGCTCTTGGGTGATGTTGCAAAACGCCTTTTAACCCCATGCTTCAGCGTGGGGTTGCCTGCGACGATCAAACGCTCGGCTTTAGCCATGACAATTCGTAGAAATTCGTCATCAAACGCTCGACCCAGCCCCGTAGGGGTGGCCTCTTCGTAGAATGCCATTCCCAAGCCACGCCCAGCCCCGTAGGGGTGGCCTCTTCGAAGAATGCCATTCCCAGCGCACAGCATTCGCCTTTTGCCATCGTTCAGGGCTAAAGCCCAATGCGATTCGGGGCCTACTACCCCGCCCTAAAGGACGGAGTTAATGCCGTGCTCCACTTTGCATCTCTGCCAAGCTATTGCTTTTGGGTTGCACTCACCCTTGCCCTGAAGGACGATGCACGGCATACACGTTGGGCATCTTTCAGGGCTAAAGCCCCTCTTTTATTGGTTGCTCTCACCTCCGCCCTAAAGGACGGAGTTAATGTTTTGGTGTTTTCCTCTTCGCGCTCTTGGGTGATGCTGCAAAACGCCTTTTAACCCCATGCTTCAGCGTGGGGTTGTCTGCGACGATCACACGCTTGGCTTTAGCCATGAATATTCGTAGAAATTCGTCATCAAACGCTCGACCCAGCCCCGTAGGGGTGGCCTCTTCGAAGAATGCCATTCCCAGCGCACGGCAAAGCAACCTTGATGAATCAGGAAAATCCGGACATGAAAGATGCGACTTGCCGAGATTTGTTACATCATCGCATATCCCAGAAATAGCCCGTTTGCCCTACTTGTGGTCTATTAAACCGGATTTCCCTGCATCATTTTTGCCGAAAGAGAAAGTGCTTTATGAGAGGTGCATTTTGATCTTTTTATCCTTTAATAAAGATATTATGTATTAAAACGATTAAATAAACGGTATTTTGATCATATATTTAAAACCTAAAGTTACCACCCTACCATCCATCAGTAATCATGAACAACCAACAGCTTAATATTTTTAAACATCCGTTGAGAACAACATATACACGGCATTGTCTTCAATATTTGTGTAGCGGCATAAGGTCAATATCTAAAGGACACGCATGAAACTTTATACCGCTTTGACCTAAGTTACTGCCAACCCCTTCCTTGAGCATCCCTCGAATTAGGGATATTTACCTGTAAGTATTGCGTATAAAGGTCAAAATCCCTCCTTTAATAAAACAAGCAAACCAATATATAACAACAACTTACAACCTCACCTCTTTCTGATTTGAATGTCAATATTTATTTTTAATGGTGCTTGGTCGCCGTTCAAATCTTGTTTTTGCCATCTGTTCTTGCTATTTTGGCACTACATTTTGTATCTCCCACCAGATCATACGCAGTTTTACCGTGTTGGCACTGTCATCACAGCCCCTTCGCAGGAGCAATTCCGCTACTTCAATACTGGTCTTTTGTCATGTTGAAATTTACGAATAGAACCCGCCTCCCTTGGCATCTTGTATATTGCCTTTTTACCATCGGCTATGTTTTGATCCCTGAAACACTTTTGGCCCAACCAGCGCCTAAGGCACCCGGCGTAGTCCGTATAGACAAAAAGGTCATGTTGGTGGTCAGTAATCAAAACTATGATGACCAAAGGTACAAGCTCAACAAACCCCACGCCGATGCAGACAGCATCTCATCGGTCTTTACCAAATTAGGCTATCAGGTAATTTCAGCCAAAGATGTGACGGAGAAAGAATTGGCGCGGAAGATCAATGAATTCCGTACACAAGCAAGGGGTGCAGATATCATCGGATTTTTTTATTCCGGACATGGTTTTAGGTTGCCCAATAACTCAAGAAATTTCCTGATGTTACGAGACTTCGACGCGACTTCCTCCGATGAAGCGGAGGCGAATAGTGTATCCATCGAGTCCATTCTCCAGAAAATGAATAGTGCCTCAACCAATGCCAAAAAACTCATCTTAGTGGATGCGTGCAGTTCGGAGCTAACGTTTGTACAAAAAGGGGATGAAGGCAGCAAAAGCGACATAGATTTTACGGGTATTTCCGAAGTGACCATCCTCACCGCCACCCAGCCGCTTAATGTGGCCTTAGAGCGTGACGACCAGCCCAATGGCCTTTTTACCGCCGCCATTCTAAAGCATATTCGCAAACGCGGGATGGAAATCTCCGAATTTATGAGGGCCGTAAAGCGGGATGTGGACGAAGCCTCCGGCGGCAGGCAATCCCCTTGGCAACAAGGCGGGTTTTCCAATGCCTTCTATTTGGCGGGCGATCCCTGCTTGGGGAACATACCCAAGTTCTTAGAGGCCCCCAAATACCCAACCAGCCTGAAAGCAGGGGAAAATGGGTTTTTCCAAGTCCGGTCTAACGGCAACAACGTCGTTATAAATTGGGACTTTGGGGATGGCTCGGCCTTTAACGGAGCCAATATTCCCCACATCTATACCAAAGAAGGGACATACCAAGTAACCGTAACCGCCTCCAATACCTGTGGTGAAGACCAAACAAGTTTCCCCATCACAGTTCTCCCACCGCCCAATCCCTGCGAAAACAAAGCCCCCAATATTACCCGTTTGGATGTCCTCGCGAATGCCCCAACCGTGAATGAAAACGTGCGGTTCGAGTCCGAGGCCACAGGTACAGACTTAGACTACCTCTGGGATTTTGGGGATGGGAAGCAGGAACAAGGCCGGATTTTATGGCATAGCTTTACACAAGCCGGAACCTATATCGGAAAACTCGTGGTTTCTAACCAATGTGGCAAAACCGAAAAACCTTTTAGTGTTGTCATTAAACCACCTACCGATCCCTGCTTAAACAACAACCCCGCTATTCTTCAATTTGAGGTTCCCTCTACCGGAACCACCGCAGACATCTTGCGCTTTGCTGCAAAAGGGACTGGAACGGGATTAGAGTACGAATGGGATTTTGGCGATGGGCTTTCCGATCAATCCGTAAATCCGGTTCACAGCTATACCAAACCCGGAAAATACACCGTAAAACTCACTATAAAAAATCAGTGTAGCGAGGCCACACAATCCAAATCCATCCAGATTACCCCGCCCATAGATCCTTGCAAAGACAACGAGCTACGCATCAACCGCTTGCTCATTCCAGAAAGCATCTCAGAAGGTGTACCCGTCACCTTGGGGGCTTCCGTAACAGGCCGCGATTACCTGAGCCTTTGGGATTTTGATGACAACACTCCCAAAGAACGGTCTGCGGCGCCTACCCATACCTTTGCAAAGGCGGGCCGCTACAAACTGACCTTGGCCGTCACCAATACCTGTGGTGGTGTAGATACCCAAAGCCGCATAATAGAGGTGAAGCCCAATCCATGTAGGGACAAAAAAACCGTGGTTGGGGACTTGGCCCTCCCAGCAACCGCAGAGGAAGGCCAAACCATTAAGTTGGCTATTACGGCCCCGCAACCAGACCTCACCTATTCTTGGCAATTTGGCGACGGAAAAACGGCCCAAAGCCCACAAGTAGAACACCGCTATGAACGTGCCGGACGTTATACCGTGCGGGTAACGGCTAATGGAACTTGTGGCGCGGATACCCAGCAACGAACAATCGAGGTTAAACCCCATCCTTGTGCGCAAAACAAACCCGAAGTTTGGGGCTTAAAACCCTCCTCCATCATTATCACAGGCCAACCCGCCACATTTAGTGTCCAAAGCAAGGGCAAAGACCTAAAAATTACTTGGGACTTTGGGGATGGAACCACTGCCGAGGGCCTGAACCCCAGCCATACCTACCAAAAAGAAGGGGAATACACCATAAAAGTGGTGGCCGAAAACGATTGTGGCGTCTCCGAGGCGGCAAGCCTAAGCCTAAAAGCAAAGATGCCTCCAAGTGTGGTGGTAAAACCAGAGGTTAAAACCCCACCTCCCTCCCCCAAGACACTCCCAACCAAAAAAGGACTGGGTATGACGGCTAAATTAGGCAGCGGGGGCGTACTGGCGGCTGTCCTTACCTATGCAGTGGTGAAGCTCACCGGAGGACAACCCAACAATACCCCAACCATTGCACTACCACCACCCCCTCCCACAAACTAACACCTAAAATCACCTCCCGATCTCGCTATGGTGATTTAAACCCCAATCATGGATAACCAGCCACGCGCTACCATGTATAAAGATACCAAATACCGCACCCTTACTTGGCTTTTGGCCCTGTGCCTCACCCCCCCCCTCTTGCACGCCCAAGACTTTTGGGAGCAGACCAATGGTCCTAATGGTGGATTGATAAGCGCCTTAGCCATCAAGTCTGGCGGGACGATTTTTGCAGGGACAAGTAACGGCGTATTTTCGTCCTCGAACAACGGTACTTCATGGACGGCGGTCAATTCGGGGCTGACCAATACCAATGTTTATGCCTTAGCGATCAATGCCAATGGGACGATCTTTGCAGGAACTTGGGGCGGCGGCGTTTATTCCTCTGCCAACAACGGCGCTTCATGGACGCAGGTCAATTCGGGACTTACCAATACTGATGTCCGTTCTTTAGCGATCAATGCCAATGGGACAATCTTTGCAGGAACAGACGGCGGCGTTTATTCCTCTGCCAACAATGGTGCTTCATGGACGCAGGTCAATTCGGGGCTGACCAATACTACTGTCTCTTCTTTGGCGATTAATGCCAATGGGATGATCTTTGCAGGTACTGGCGGCGGCGTATTTTCATCCTCAAATAACGGTGCTTTCTGGACGCAGGTCAATTCGGGACTTACCAATAAGAGTGTCTTATCTTTGGCGATTAATGCCAATGGGACAATCTTTGCAGGTACTAACGGAGGCGTATTTTCGTCCTCGAACAATGGTGCTTCGTGGACGGCGGTCAATTCGGGGCTGACCAATACTGCTGTCTCTTCTTTGGCGATTAATGCCAATGGGACGATCTTTGCCGGTATTGACGGCGGCGGCGTATTTTCGTCCTCGAACAACGGTACTTCTTGGACGCAGGTCAATTCGGGACTTACCAATAAGAGTGTCTGGTCTTTGGTGATTAATGCCAATGGAACACTCTTTGCCGGTACTTACGGCGGCGTATTTCGCTCGAAATACTCCACAACTATCCCCACCCCCATTTCACCCGCCGACGGTGCAACGGGCGTAAGTGTCAGTACCGCACTCACATGGTCAGCCGTAAGTGGTGCAACGGGGTATGATGCACAAGTCTTTGCGGGAAGTAGCTGTTCGGGAACGATACTTAGAAGCCTCTCTAATCAAAATGTAACGACATGGAGTCCATCTGGTTTAGCTAACAATACCCAATATTGCTGGCAGGTACGGGCAGTCAATGCTGGCGGAAGCAGTCCTTGGACTTCAAGAACGTTTACCACGCTTGCTTTGGCCAAAGTAAACTTAAGCACGCCAGTTTCGGCCTCGTTAATCAATGGCAGTACAGCCTCCCTACAATGGCAAATCGCCCAAGGTGCAACAGGGTATCAGGTACAAATCCAGACTTCAAATTCATTCACAGACACCGTACCCACACCAGTTGGTACTTCCAGTACAAGTTTTTCGGCCACCAATCTTAACATCAACTTTTTGTATTATTGGCGGGTACGTGCCGTATCGGGCAACAACTTTGGCCCTTGGTCGGACACATGGAGTTTATACACCTACCCCCAAACCATAACCCACGCCACCAGTAAAACGTTTTCGGACATCACATCGTCCAATAGTTACCGCATGGTTGGTATTCCCGGCGTGGGCTTTGCGATCGCTGGAACGCTTACGGGCGTAGAAGGCACCGATTGGGCCTGCTACACGCCACCTTATATCAACAATACCTATGCCAAATGTGGAAGTACATTTGAAGCCGGCAAGGGCTATTGGTTGGTTTCCAAAAACAATTGGAGCGTAAATGGAAATACCAGTCCTGTCGCGCTAAACCAAGCCAAATTTTATGCCATCCCACTGAGTAATGGTTGGAACATTATCAGCAACCCTTTTAATCTTGAGGTTAGTTGGGCAACGGTTTTGGATCGAAGCCAATTATCGGGGAGTATTTATGGGTTTAAAGACAGGACATTCCAAACAAGTAGTACCCTACAGCCCTACGAAGGGTATTTTTACTACAACCAACAAGCGGCACTAACGAATTTACTCGTTCCCTACCCCTTCTCTGGTGCGGAGGTTATGACCAAAACAGAAATAGAACGCCCGGAATCCTTGGTGATTTCAGCAGAAAACGCTTCGGGAGACCGTGTTGCCATCCGTACAGGCTGGCACGCCAAGGCATCGGTGGCGTTAGACCCCTTAGACGATTTTGTCCCGCCCACGCATTTTTCCGCTTTAGCACTCCGGATATTAAACGACCATTTAGAGACCGATTATAAATGGCTTGCACAGGACTTCCGACCCGATCTGGCCTCAGGAGTCACGTATCCAATTGCACTTTTTGTTAATAAAAGCGGTGAAATCCAATTATCTATACAAAACAAGAAGCTATTGGGGATGTTCAATGCCTTGCTTATAGACCCAATCGCCAAAAAAACCTACCGCCTCGACGAAAACACCCCTACCAAACTTATGCTTCCTGCGGGAGAACGCCTTTTCCAACTGATGATCGCCCCAGAGTCGGCCCTCATAGAAACAGAACAGACGTATTTGCCTAAAGAACTTGGCTTCTCCGGCAACTACCCCAATCCGTTTACCCACCAAACCACTATCGGCTTTGCACTGCCCACAAAACAAGTGGTTAAGTTGACAATTTTTGATCTAAATGGACGCATCGTCCGGACGTTAATCAACGAAGATCTCCCCGCCGGTAACCATGAGTTTTTGTGGGATGGAAAACTTTCTTCTGGGCAAACAGCACCAACCGGAACCTACCTCTTGCGCCTCGAAGCCTCAAAACAACACCTAATCCGTAAAATGGTCTTGGTGAAATAAACGTTTTTTGGGTTCATTACAAGCTATGGATCATCGAGTTTTGGACAACGCCATATGCGTTATCCTTCAGTGCTAAAGCCTTTTGATTCTTGGTTGCCATGTCATCGCCCTAAAGGACGGAGTTAATGAGCTGCTTTTACACATGTATTTTCGCACAGTTAGCCTTCCCGAAACGATGGCGCAAATGTGGGATTAAGCCTTCCTTTTGGTTGTTCGATCTCACCAACCTGATAAGCGGCGGCGGCCACATGCTTTCCCGCACGAAGATGCCCTCATACTTCAGATCGGAGCCACTGCGCCTTAGACTATAACCAAGTTCCTAGGCTATGGCACACCTCTCCACGCTGAAAGACGATGACCATTCTAAATCCAATTCATTAAAAAACAATATTTTAACACCTGCAAATCACATTAGCCTTGAATACCATGAAACCCACTGTGTACCCCTACTTCACCCTTTCCATGTTGTTGTTTATCCTTTCGGGATGTGCCCATACCCAAGGCCCTAAAACAACCGTTTTTAGACTTGCACACGGAACCATCATTAAAATTGACCCCGTGGTAATCAATCAATTGGATCAAATAAAGCAAGAAGTGGAGAATATGGCAAACCAATTCCCCAACCTCTCCGCTGAAAAGCAGGAAAAAGCCATCGTCTTATACAACCAAATCGTTGAGGTTCATCAATATGCCATTCGGTTTTTAGAACAAAAAATTGTCTCGTACCAAGCAGGAAACCCCATAAAAAGCAGCAGCTTTGACTTAGAGTTCCGAAAAATCATGTCCGACACCGGTGAATTGAAAACCCTTATTCTTTCAGAGGATATTTTACCGCCTCCACAATCTTCGGCATCCACTTCCTCCACGCTTCTGCAACGCATCACTACCGAAGCAAGGGTCTTGGTGTTGGGTTCTTTTGCAAAAGCCATCACCAGAGAATTGTATATGAGCCGATTTGAACAACGCCGTCCTTCTGGGCGGTGAGATCCGCACGCAAGAACCAGAGGGCTTTAGCCCTGAAAGATAACGCCGTCCTTCTGGGCGGTGAGATCCGCACGCAAGAACCAGAGGGCTTTAGCCCTGAAAGATAACGCCGTCCTTTAGGGCGGTGAGATCCGCACGCAAGAACCAGAGGGCTTTAGCCCTGAAAGATGTCACGGCTAAAGCCGAAGATCGGCCACCTGCACGAAACCCCACACTAAAGCATGGGGTTAAAAGGCGTCTCGCAACGTCACCCAATAAGGCTGCGAGAACGGCACAAAAAACACTAAAGGGTTGTAAAAAAGTGTTATCGCTTATTTTTTCTATAGAACGGCTTTTGCGCATCCCCTAAATGGGCGGCGTTAAGAAATGTTTTGCGTGCTTGAGATCTCCGAAATGATAAGTGTGTTTAACGAATAAGCCAACTCGTTTCATCATAATACCTTAACACATCCACCATTCACCGATAAAAAAAGCCGAGTTTCCTCGGCTGAATATTGGCTTGCTGATGAAAGGGTTATTGGACGCCACGATCTTTCCAATTGGTAAGCTGACTGGTATTAACCGACGCCAGAGCCGCTTTCAATTCTTCCGCACTGACCTTCCGGCCATCAACCGAGACCACAAATCGCCCCGCCACCAACGATGAAACCTCACCTTCTTGATTGGTATGGTTGAATTTTTCAAGGCTTGGATTACCGTTGATTTTGGTTGTGCGTTCGTAACCGTTGGCATCTTCCCGTTCAAAACTGCTATTGATCCATGCAAATCCGAGCATGGCAAAGCCCTTCATGCTGCCGGTATCGGTGATCTTAATGGAAATGGATTTATCGCCGATTTCGTAACGAGCGCCTGCATTCGAGACATTGAAGCCCATTGTGCCCACTTTTTCGCCCTCCAAGTTACTTTGTGGTGCGCCGCCTACGTTTGCAGGAAGTGCAGATTGTAAATCTTTGAAAGGCACTGGATCTACATTTTGGGTCTTGCCATCGTTGTTTTGCATGGCTGACAAGCCTTCGAGGGCTTTTTGTGCTTCTTTCGCAGCAGATTGTAAATCTTGGACTGCTGGCGTAGTTTCGGTAACCACCGTTTTTTCGGCTTCGCCACCACAGCCAATGAGCGTTGATATCCAAAAAGCGAGAACATAAAAGGTGGTTTTTGATTTGTTTAACATGCGTTTCTCCGTTGGTGATGAATTGAATTAAGGACTATTGGGTATTTATTATTCTTACAAACGTTTTTCCATTGAAAATAGGTCAATCGAAAAGGAAAAATGTGCCCAAAAAAATAAGGGTAACTCAGGGCACTTCAAGCATAATGTTACGCTTAAACGCACAACCAAGCTCAATCATAGAAGCGGTTTTGGCTACGCCGGGTAAAGGATCAATCTTTTGATAGAGGATTTGGCGCATGTGCTCGTGGCTTTTGGCCAAAATTCGGAGGTAAAGCGTAAAATTTCCTGTAATATAATAACATTCTGTGACCTCTGGGATTTTCTTTAGGGCCTCGATCACCTTTCCAGAATCTGCGTCCTTCTCTAGGGTTATTCCTGTGAAGGCAGCCCAATCGTACCCCATTTTTTTCTCATTCAATAACGGCTTTATTCCTGCCAAAATCCCTTGCTCCATGAGTTTGTTCACCCGCTGATGAACCATCGTATGCGAAATGCCCAAGGACGTCGCGATACTGGAAAAAGGCATCCGCCCATCGGTTTCCAATAGTTGCAAAATTTTCACATCAAATATATCCATGCTTCAGTTTTATCTTATACCATTTTAGAAAAACAAAATATACAACTTATAAAAAGAAATTATTTATTAATTTAATTTATTGTCTCAAATTTCCTACATTTTATCTTTACATTCATCTTGCAATCTCCACCCTTTAAACCTCAAACGCAACATGAAACCCACTGCCCTTTATCCACAAGAGTACTATATTGACTTAGAAGATCGTTTTGGCGCGCATAACTATCACCCAATGCCAGTGGTTTTGGTTCGGGGCGAAGGCGTGTTTTTGTGGGATATAGCCGATAAACGTTACTACGACTTTCTTTCTGCTTACTCGGCGGTCAATCAAGGGCATTGTCATCCGCGAATTGTAGGGGCGCTCATCGAACAAGCACAAAAACTTACCCTGACCTCACGGGCATTCCACCATAACTTATTGGGAGCATTTGAAAGAACATTATGCAAGACATTTGATTATGACAAAGCGCTCGTCATGAACTCTGGTGTGGAGGCCGTAGAAACTGCACTTAAACTTTGCAGGAAATGGGCATATACCGTCAAAGGCATTCCCGAAAACGAGGCTGTGATTGTTTTTGCAAAGGACAACTTCCACGGACGAACCCTTTCGGTGATCTCTGGCTCTACAGATCCCAGTAGCCGGACAGGGTTTGGGCCACATATGGCGGGCATTGAACATGTTCCTTACAACGATTTGTCGGCCTTAGAAGACGTTTTAAGTAGTAATGCCTACATTGCCGGATTTATCGTGGAGCCACTCCAAGGTGAGGCTGGCGTCGTGGTTCCAGATGAAGACTATTTGCGTAAAGCCACCGAGCTTTGTCACAAACATGGCGTACTTTTTATTGCCGATGAGGTGCAAACGGGTATTGCCAGAACCGGAAAATTATTGGCAACTTGCGGAAATTGTACTTGTAAAAAAAGTTGTGGGCACAAACCGGAGATAAAGCCAGACCTTTTAATTCTTGGAAAGGCTCTTTCGGGTGGTGTGATACCGGTTTCAGCGGTTTTGGCCCGCGATGAGATCATGTTAACCATTCGACCCGGTGAACATGGCTCCACCTTTGGTGGAAACCCGCTTGCTTGTGCGGTCGGTATCGCCGCCTTACAAGTAGTGGAAGAGGAGGGATTGGCGGAAAATGCTGCACGGTTAGGCGAAATTTTCAGGGGAGGTCTTAGAGAAATAGCCGGACGTTACCCTATCATCCAAACTGTACGAGGAAAAGGCTTGCTAAATGCCATTGTTATCAACAGTGAGGAGACTTCCGACCTTGCTTATCGCTTGTGCTTAACATTTATGCAGAATGGCTTATTGGCCAAACCTACGCATGGAAATAAGATAAGACTTGCGCCACCCTTGGTCATTACAGATGATCAAATAAGAGATGTCTTGTACATTATTGAAAAATCCGTAAGCGAATGTACTTCTTGAACACAAAAGGAACCTCCTTAAGATTGTTATACTTAGGAAAACTAATTTTATTTAAAGTAACAATCAGACTTAAAACCATATTAAAAAATCTACATCACCTCAATAATATTTTCTCCAAGTTCGTATTCGATAAGCCTCAACGTCCAAAACCCATTTCGCTTTTTAACGTATAGTACAAGTATGAGTGAAAATGCCACCGATTCTCCCAAATCAAAGTTTTTTTTAAAATATTTCCATTTTATACTTTACTTTGGTATATTATTGCTGTATTTTATGGTTTAGTAGATTTGGATTTTATTCCAATTAGGCTGTACTCATTTCAAAAATTAAGCCTAAACACTACTTAACCCACTTTTAGTCATTCAAAAACATATTACCATGGCAGGTAACAGACAGAAAAAATGGCTTAGCCTTCAAGAGGCAGCCGACCAACTTGGCGTGCACTTTACAACAGTCCGTCGTTGGGTTGATCAAGGAGCAATACCTACCCTTCTTACCCCTGGAGGACACCGTCGGTTCTCTCCAGAAGATTTGGAAGAGTTTGCTCGCAAACATCGTCGTCACTACATTCGCGAAGGTATTGAGGACAGTTGGCAACGCCACGCTTTGAGCCATACTCGCGACGCTATTCATATGACCCGTTCCACATGGTCTAGCCGTTTTGGATCGGAAACATCAATCGAATTACGTCGCCTTGGTAAGCAACTCATGGACGTAATGATGCAATTTATCAGCGCCGAAGACCTCCAAGCCCATCGTCTATTGGATCAAGCGGAAGAAATTGGCCGTCACTACGGCGAAATTATGGTTAAAGGTAAAATGTCTTTGCCAGACATGCTCAACTCCATTTCATTCTTCAAAAATAGCTTGATTGAAGCGACCGTTTCGATGCCCGAATCACAAGCAAAACCACAATTGAATAGCCAAATCATTCGTCGTATCAACGAGGTGATGGGTGCTGTTGAATTGGCGCTTGCCGGCGTTTACGAGCGTTATCACTGAGCAACCCGCTAAGTTACGAAGCCGCATCTCACATGAGAGGCGGCTTTTCTTTTTGTAGCCCCAACCTAAGATTACCCATAAGTTAAGAGCGATCCACTTGTATGAGTACCCCCTTGAAACGCTTCAATCCGCAATCTCCCATTTTGGTTCTTGCCCCACACCTTATTTTTCCGCTACGAAATGGTGGCGATATTGGCGCAGCCGAGCATTGGGGGCCGGTCAGCAAATTTGTGCCATTTGTCTTGATTGTAGGTGCAAATACCCTTACCCGCTACGAGAACGGAAAAATAGTAGAGCAAACTCGTTTTAAAAACACCTTTCGTCATACCAAAATTGCTGGATTTCGTGCATTGCTTAAAGGATCGCATTATCTAATTGAGAAATTTCTTACCCCTGCATTCCAAAAACAAGCTGCAACACATATACAAAACCCACTTTTCGAGAATGTGGTTTGTAGTCATCTTTGGAGTACCATATTACTCCCCTATGATGGCCGTTCGCGCTTTGTCCTAATCCAGTCCCACAACGATGATTTTCAGTGGTTTCAGCATTTAGCGAACCATGCTACAAATTTTGCTGCGCGAGAAACAGCTTTGACTTCTAAGGCATGGACTCAGCGTTTTATGCAAAAAAAAGGGACTCACTTCTGGTTTTTCCATTGCACAGAGCGTGACCAATCAGGCTATGCAGCGGTTTGCCCTGAACACCTTTCTTTTGTCATGCCTGTTGGGGTGGATGTAAGTCTTCAGGTTCCCGTCCAACTTCCTGCCAAACACCGTTTGCACTTCATCTTTACGGGTGCACTAAGTGTTACGATGAATTTCGATGCACTTTGTAATTTCCGAGACCATTATTATCCTACATTTAAGGCTGAATTTGGGGATAATTTGGATATTTCTGTCGTTGGAAGTTCACCTTCGGAGGCGATGAAACAACTTTGTAGCGAGCAAGGGTGGGAAATTTTCGGCAATGTCACGGATGAGGAATTAAAACAACACTTTCAGCAGGCAACGTTCTCACTTTTGCCTTTTGGATATGCAACGGGTTCAAAGCTAAAATTGCTAAAATCGCTCTCATTTGGGGTTCCCTTTTTATCTACAAACCATGCCTCTCCCGGAGCAATGCCCCATTTACCGCATTGCGTTTTCTCCGATGAACCCGATAAGTGGGTCTCTGCGGTGAAAGAGGTGCGCGACAATGGGATTACCGTGCAAGATCGGGAAGCATTGCTTGCCTATGCCAGACAGTTCTCTTGGCCTACATTGGCCGAAAAAATGTTTGCCCAACTAAAACATTTGCCAATGTGAGGTTACGAGCAAAACTTCATCGTCTTATGTCAAAATGATGAATACGCCAAAGTTATAATGGCGTATTGGATTGGTTTCCCGTTCCAATACGCCAATTTAAACCGCTTGTCCCTGAACCATTGTCAAATTTACTTTAGGCTTCATAGACTGCTTGCCACAACCCATATCCACCGTTTAGACTGAATGATTTTATGCCGTGATGTTGCAAAATCCGGTGTGCTAAATAACCGCGTAATCCCACCTGACAAACCAAAGCATACGTTTTGTTGGTATCGAAGCGATGGAGGTTTGCCCGCAAAGTGTCAACTTCGATATTAATAGCGTTTGGTATGTGGCCTTGTTCAAACTCTTTTGGGGTTCTGACATCCACCAGGACCACATCTTCCCGCTCCAGCCAGCCTGACAAGTCGTCAAAATTGACAGTTTGGAGTGTTCCTTCGAGCAAGTTTTGTGCTGCATATCCGGCAATGTTAACCGGGTCTTTGGCAGAATTATACGGCGGAGCATATGCCAACTCGATATCCGATAGGTCATAAATGGTTAATCCTCCACGAATGGCCGTCGCAATGACATCAATTCGTTTATCCACCCCTTCCTTACCAAACGCCTGCGCGCCGAAGATTGTCCCGTCCTCCGAAAAATTGAGTTTTAAGACAATATTTGATGCATCAGGATAATAACCGGCATGGCTCCCACGGGTAACGGTGATGGTTTTATAGGGAATATTCCACCGTTTTAGGCTTTTTTCATTTAATCCTGTTGCGGCAATGGTGTAATCAAAAAACTTGAGGATGGAAGTTCCCAAGGCACCTTGGTAAGCGGTTTGGTGATTGGTCAGCATATTGTCTGCCACAATCCGTCCTTGCCGATTCGCAGGCCATGCCAAGGGGATCAAAACCTGTTGATGTGCAATACGGTGCGTCACCTCGATGGCGTCTCCAACAGCGTAAATGTTCGGATCGGAAGTCTGGAGGTATTCATTAACGGCAATCCCGCCGGTTTGGCCTATCGTTAAGCCAGCATCGCGGGCCAAGATATTTTCGGGACGAACACCAATGGCAAAAATGACGGCTTCCGTTTCGATCGAAGAGCCTATATTTAAAGATACCTTTAGGCCGTTCCTTGTTTCTTCAAAAGCGGTAACACCAGTATTAAGACGGATATCAACACCTTTGCGCTTGGCTTCTTTTTCGGCCATACGAGCAAATTCAACATCTATAGGAGCCATCACTTGGTTGCTCAATTCCACCAAAACTACTTTTTTGCCAATTTCGATTAGGTTTTCCGCCACCTCCAAGCCAATAAAGCCGCCGCCAACAACCAAAATGTGCGTTTTGTCACGGATTGTTTCGATGATGTTGTCCATGTCGTGGACGTTGCGCAGGGTTTTTACTTTTGAAGAAAAAATGCCGAGAATAGGCGGACGGAAAGGCTCTGCACCCGGAGAAAGTAAAAGTTTGTCATACGTTTCCGAATAAATTTCTTGTGTGTTTAGGTTTTTGACCGTCACCCTGCGATTTTCGGGGTCCATGTGCAGGACTTCTTGACGAATACGTACATCTAAACCATACCTTTCTTTTAGGCTTCTGGGTGTTTGGAGCAGGAGTTTTTCGCGGTCTTCTATGATACCACCAATATGGTAGGGCAATCCACAATTTGCAAAACTAACGTGTTCTCCCCGCTCAAAAAGAATGATCTCATGGTGTTCTCCGAGTCGGCGCATCCGAGCGGCGGCAGTTGCGCCTCCGGCAACGCCACCTACAATCAAAATTTTCATGTTTGTACTTTTTTTGTTATCAATAAGCGTAAAATACCAACTTGTAATAACAAGAGAATACAAGGCATTTATTTTGATTTTGTTTTCACGCCAACCGCATCGGCTCTTCAAAGTTTGCGTTAAACAACTTCTTCAAAGTCTTTTAAGATCACCTTTTCAGTGGTTTCAGCTGTAAGCAAGACGCCCGGAACACCAGCACCCGGATGGGTACTGGCTCCTACAAAGTATAAACCAGCAACATCCTCACTACGGTTATGTGGTCGGAAGACTGCTGTTTGGGTCAGTTTTGGCTCAACGCCCCACGCAGAACCATAAGTGCTGTTCCGGAATTTCTGAAAATCATTCGGGGTAAAGAGTTCCAAGACCTCTAAATTGGCTTTCAAGTCTTTCATCCCAAATTCATGCTCAAGGAAATGGAGAATTTTTTCAGCGAAAGGTTGCTTTTGGGCTTCCCAATCCAATCCCGAGAGGTTATTCGCAACTGGAACGAGGACATACAAACTTTCACAACCTTCCGGAGCCATCTCTGGATCCGTTCGCGTTGGTGCGTGGAGGTACATCGAGAAGTCATCAGGCAAGATTTTCTTATCAAAAATGTCCTCAATCAAGGGTTTATACCGCTCGGAAAGAATCAAGGTATGGTGTAAAAGTTGCGGATATTGCTTTTTTGTACCCATATACATCAGGAAGCAGGCCATAGCCACATCTGTTTTTTCAATTTTATTGGCGTGCCATTTTTTTCGCCACTGGGGTTCGATGAGGTCTCGATAGGTGTGTAAAATATCCGCATTCGAGACCACCAAATCTGCTTCAAGGGTTTCATGTGCCGTTTTTACCCCGGTCACGTGTCCACTTTCCACCATAATTTGTCGGACTTCTGCGTTTGTCCGAATTTTGCCGCCTAATTTTAAGAACAATTTTTCAAACGCCTGAACGACGCTGTACATGCCTCCTTTTGTAAACCAGACGCCACCCTCTTTTTCAAGGAAAGGGATCATTTGATAAACCGCTGGGGCACGGAATGGATTTCCACCAATAAATAGGGGATGAAACGAAAACATGAAGCGGTGTCGGAAGTCCTTGAAATATCTTTTTGCCATGCCATAAGAGGTAAGAAAAGCGCCCAATTTGATAGCTTTTGGTGTAAATTCCAACATAGACTTGGCGGTCATAAAAGGAGAAGAGCCCAAACCTTCTAAGATCACCGCCTCGTATAGGGCTTTACTTTTTTTCATAAATCGGTCATAGCCGACTTCTGCATCTTTTTGGTTATATCGCGCCATTTGCGCCTTCATGTTAGCGGCATCGCCGTTATAGTCCAAGTACGAACCGTCATGGAAGTACACCCGATAAAAGGGGTCAAGGGGAATTAGGTCTAAATAATCCTCCATTTTTTCGCCAGCAGCACGGAATACCGCACGGATGATTTCTGGGGCAGTG
The DNA here is from genome assembly GCA_017303715.1 of Rhodothermia bacterium. Classification (GTDB taxonomy): domain Bacteria; phylum Bacteroidota; class Rhodothermia; order Rhodothermales; family UBA2364; genus UBA2364. The sequence goes on from JAFLBZ010000005.1 coordinate 173,244, forward strand.
ATGAGCGAAGGCCCCATATCGAAGACGTAACCGTCTTTCTGAAGTTGGTAAGCATGACCACCTACTTTGGTGTTTTTTTCTACAATAACGGTTTCAAAACCTCTTGCTTGCAACCTTATTGCTACGCTTAGGCCGCCAAAACCGGAACCAATGACAATTGCTTTGGGCATTTTTTTGTGTGGATGGTTAAGAAAGTTTATCCTAAAAGTCTTGCCACAAAGCGATTGTTCCCTGCATGTCTGCGGCGAACTTATCGGTTTTTCTTTGCCAAAACCACTGCACGAATAGGTGCTGGATACCCTTCTATCGTTTTTGCGGGATCAATGGCATCTAAAAAATCGGGTAAGGATTCAAACGTCATCCAAGCGGTTCTGCGTTGTTCTTGGGTGGATGTCGGTGTAACGTCCACCGTTCTTATCTCCTTAAATCCAGCCAAGTGTAACCACTTTTCCAGAAGGGATACGGATGGAATTGACCAAACATTGCGCATTTTAGCATAGCGATTATATGGAAACAGGCACTTTTCATCATGATCAGACAAGACCAGTGTCTCTAATACCAATTCGCCATTTGGTTTAAGAAATCCCAAAAGTTCTTTAAGGTGTAGTATTGGATCTCGGCGATGATATAAGACGCCCATCGAAAAAACGGTATCAAACGCGGCATTGTTTTTAGGGATCATTTCCACCCCCAAAGGCAAAACCACGTTCCGAAAACGATCGGTAAGCGGTATCATTTTTGCGATCAATGCCCACTGCAAAACAAACAAAAGAAAGGGATCTACACCAACCACTTGACGAGCGCCAGCCTTTAACATCTGCCAGCCATAAAAACCGTTCCCACTCCCTATGTCCAACACCATTCGGTCTTGGAGCGATGAAAGATGTGGTGCAAGACGTGCCCATTTCCAATCGGAACGCCACTCGGTGTCTATGAACAGTTCAAAAAGTTGGAATGGCCCTTTACGCCATGGGTGAAACTGCCTTAAGGATTCTTCAAAGCGTTGTAATTCTGCCTCCTCTAAGGGTTCATTTTTTGTCAAAGAGATTGGCCCATCTGCCCGCCAATGAGTCGCTTCATGCGAAACAGCCTCGAATGCCGCCAACCATTTTGGCAAATCTCCGTGTCGGAAAACCGTTTCAAAAGCGGGTTCCGTCCAAAATGCCCAATCTTGGAGCGGTGTGCTTTTTAGTTGTTCGTGAAGATAAGCATAGGCTTGCTTCAAAAAAGTAGTTGGGATTTCGGTCATTTCAAGGCCATAATTGAGAAGAAATTAAGGCTTTGGAACCAAACCTCGCAGCTTTTAAAGCCCGCTTCTCTCAAGCGATCGCGGTGTGTTTCGATGGATTCTGGGATCAAAACATGTTCGATAGCTGCCCGTTTTTGTGCAATTTCCAAATCTGAGTAACCATTTACCCGTTTAAAATAATGGTGCAGTGTGGTGAAGCGGTTTTGTTTCTCCACATCGGTAAACAGTGTTTTTTCAGAGATGAGCAAGATACCACCCTCAACCATACCCGTATAAATTTTGCGAAGTAGTGCCAAACGGTCTTCTATGGGTACAAACTGAAGTGTGAAATTCATGGTGACGACCGAAGCCCGTTTTATCTCAACCTCTCGAATGTCCGCACATACGAATTGCACCAAAACGGTTTGGTCCTCATTTGTAAACAATTTCTGGCAGGCATCCACCATTGCAGGTGCATTATCAACACCAATTAAAGTGCAACCTTTCGCTTTAACGTGGGTGCGAATGGCATGACAGGTAGCCCCTAAAGAAGCACCCAAGTCATAAAGTTGTGTGTACGATTTAGCATAATAACCCGCCAAAACGCCACTCATCGCAATTACATGGGCATAACCGGGCACAGACCGCTGGATCATGTCGGGAAAAACTTCCACCACTTGATCATCAAATACAAATTCGGCTACCGGATCCAAGGGACGGCGATAAAGATCATCCTGCTTCATGGGTTTTATGCTCCTTCATCTGGCTCGGCCCATTCATCATATGCTTCTCGACGAATAACAGCGCCCAAGGCCGAAAGTTTTCCTTCAATATCTTCGTAGCCGCGATCGAGGTGGTAAATCCTATGAACATGTGTTTCACCCTCGGCCACCAAGCCGCCCATGACCAAGGAAACACTGGCGCGAAGATCGGTACTCATTACATGTGTGCCTTGGAGGGTGGTATTTCCCTGAATGACCACCTCGTTACCCACGACAATGGCATTTGCACCCATCCGCATCAATTCAGGAATATGTTTAAAACGATCGGTATATACCGTATCGCGTAACTTGGAGTTGCCCTGAGCTTGCGTCATCATCACCGTCCACTGCGCTTGCAAATCGGTTGGGAACCCCGGATAAATTCCGGTGTCAACATTCACGGACTGAATAACTTCTGGCGTTACAACCTCTATAAAATTTTTGCCCCAACTAAAAGACGTTCCCGTTTTGGCAAAGGCACTTAGAAAGGCATCGCCCAAATGGAGTGGTTCTGCATCTACGATTCGAAGGGTTTCACCCGCTGAGCCAGCCATTGCCGCCGTCATCATGAACGTCCCAAGTTCAATACGGTCTGGGCAATTCCGAAAATCTGCTGCATGAAGTGCCGAAACCCCTTCGATTTCGAGGGTATGACTGCCAATGCCTTCAATTTGCGCCCCCATTGCCTTTAGCATTTCACAAAAAACAACGACATCTGGCTCGCAAGCTGCGTTTTCAAGTCGTGAATACCCTCTTGCCGTAACTGCCCCCAAGAGCAAATTCACGGTAGCGCCCACACTGGATGGCTCAAACCGAAAAACGCCGCCCCGCAAGCGGCCACCGGGAGCTGAGGCCACTACATAACCATGCTCAAACTTGATCTCGGCTCCCAAGGCTTCCAACCCCTTGAGATGTAAGTCCACCGGACGTGGTCCCCATGCACAACCACCGGGTAAAGAGACCCTTGCCGTCCCTCCTTTTCCCAAAAGTGCGCCCAGCATATAAAAGGAAGCCCGCATTTTTTTGACCAATTCATACGGTGCTTCAAAACGATTGAGCGTAGAGGGATCAATGTGCAACGTGTGGCTTTCTGCATCATAATTTATCTGTGTACCCGTAAAACCGATGACTTTGGAAAACGTGTAAATGTCTCGCAGCGCCGGAATATTGGTTAATTCTAGCGGGCCATCGGCCAATAAGGCAGCAGACATCAGGGTTAATGCGGTATTTTTACTGCCAGAAACCGGAATTTCGCCACGTAATTGGTGGCCTCCTTCTATAATTAACTTTTCCATTAAAGATTATTTTTAAAGTTTAGCCAATTAAGATAGTATAAATCAACTAATTAAACGAAGCAGGGAATCTAAATTCTCTCCAAGATTTAACTTGAACGTAGTCTTTCCTCTCGATAACCAAAAGTCTGTAACCATTCTTACTGCTCATGCGTCCAGATCATAAAGTTCACCTTTCCACCCAAATGACGTGAGCGAATTAAACGAGAACGAACTGATGCTGGCCATAAGGGAGGGCGAACTGCACCACCTAAGTACTTTGTTCGAGCTTTATCAAATTCCGTTGTTCAATTTTTTCCTTCGCCTGACGAATGATCGGGTGATGAGCGAGGATTTTGTCCAAGATGTCTTTATACGTGTCCTAAAATACCGCCATACCTACCGAGGAGAGGGCACGTTTAAGGGCTGGATTTTCAATTTAGCAAGAAACATTTGTATGGATCATTTTCGGAAAACAAAGCGTGAAATCAATGGTATAGAAGAGCAAACTTTGGCCCAAATCCCAGACGAAAACTGGGAAGGCCATTTGGAAAGTGACCAAGCGGCTCATTATGTCCAACTTGCGCTCTCACGCCTTACCCCGGATTACCGCGAGGTTCTGATCCTAAGCCGATATCATGATATGAAATATGAGGAGATTGCCACGATGCTTAACTGCTCGGTGGCAGCGGTCAAGGTGCGGGTACACCGTGCCATGAAAGCCCTCCGAACCCACTACTTCACCCTTACCCGTGAACAGGGAACTTAAATAGAACATCATGAGCACCATTCCTGAACACGATTGGCCAGACTTCTGGCTTGCCAATGAGCAAACACCTGATATGCTCGACCCTGTTGCGGAAAAAAGCATTCAGGAATACCGTTATCTTTGGTCGGTTATGGCCACTATACCTAACGAAAAACCGTCCATACGATCTTCCGAGCGGTTTTATCGTTTTCTCAATGATGCTTTAGCCTCCGAAATGCAGCCACAAAAACGGCGCAATCCTGCAAAGCCTTCGTGGAAGCAGCAAATCATACCTCAATGGCAAACGAGTGTCAGGCTACGCATCGTCTGGCAATTGGGTTTTGGGACGGTTTGTATATGTGCGGGATTGTTCATCGGGCGCCTCTTTTATTCTCCCTCGCAACTGGATATGGCAGAATTTGCACAACTTAGACGCGATGTTTATGCTTTGCAAGACCAAGTAGCGCTCAATATGCTGCAACAAGTCTCTGCTTCGGATCGCCTTGCGGGAATAGACCGCATTCGGGCTATCAATGCTCCGGCTCCAGCGGCAACCGCCACGCTCTTGAGGTTGCTGAACAATGATCCCAATGTGAATGTAAGGCTTTCTGCGGCGGATGCGTTGATGTATTATGTTCAAAATAATCCCACTTTAATCAAGCAAGTAGAGGAAAGTTTTGCTAAACAAAGTTCTCCCATCGTCCAAAGCGTTTTGATTGAGATGCTCCTGCAGTCCAAGGAAAAATCGTCTGTCAGAATGTTAGAAGAGGTACGGGATCAAACGGTAGAACCAGCCATTAAATCACAAATTATGCAGCGATTAAGCACCATCCAAAACACGCAACAACCTTAACGAATGACTTGCCTTAACCACCATTTTATGCAAAAGATTGGGAAAAGAAGTGCGCAGATGCTGTCTTTGGGCGCAGCGCTTTTGTTGTTCGCGTTTAATGCCTTTGGCCAAAGTTTTAAGCGTGAAATCACCTTCAGTAATCCCAATAAAGCCGGAACGGTTCGCATGGAACTCTGGTATGGGGATGTGACAATTACCGGAACCCAAGACAAAAAGGTCATCGTGGTCTATAAAGTGGAAGAAAAACCTCTTGCCTCTGCCGGTGATGGGGTTTCTCAGACGGCAAGAAGCACCGATCTTGAGTTTTCGGAAGCCGCCAATGTTCTGCGAATCGTGCGCCCATTTCAACGGCGAGACTTTAACGACCCGATGTCGGTTAATGTGCGGATGCCGTCAAATACCAAATTGGTGCTTACGTCACTCGGTGGGCCAATCACCATTCGCAAGATCCAAGGCGAGGTGGAAGTCACCAATAAAAATGGTAAGGTTTTACTTTTTGATATGGCAAACTCGGCCTTGGTAAACACACAAAATGGCGACATTATTGCAACCTTTAACCGCGTTCTGGCCAGTAAAAGCATCAGTTTGGTTTCGATGAATGGAGATGTGGAGCTAACCATGCCCTCCACGCTTCAGGCTACGGTAAACCTTCAAACCTACAAAGGGGAGATCAATTCCGATTTCAAAATTAACCGCAATAACCACCCTACCGGATGGGGGCAACGGGTCATTAAAGGAACCATTGGAACGGGCGCCACGCCCGTAAAACTTTCGTCCATCAATGGTGACATCTGGCTACGTCGGAAATAAAACCTGAAAGGCTTAAAATATTTGTGCATGACATTTTTCCAAATCACTTGTAAAACCCTAAAAAAAAGCTTATTTTTGAAAGCTATATATATCAATGATTTTTCATTATGCGTTATTTACGCACAAAACCCAAAATCATGTACACCTTATTGATTGTTTTTATTGCACTTACAGCCTTGTTCATTATTGCGGTTGTTCTTTTGCAAAGTGGTAAGGGAGATGGCCTTGCCGGTGTAGCAGCCGCTGGTTATACAACCCAGTTGCTTGGCTCGCGTCAAGCACCCGATGTTTTGGAGAAAGCCACTTGGGTAGGTGCTGGCGTTTTTATCTTGTGTTGTATTCTTGCGCCCCTCGCCGTTAACAAAACCGATACGCAACGGGTGCTTCAAGCGCCAACGACCACAACGGCTCCGGCTTCGCGCCCGACAACGCCTCCAGCATCAACCCCGACTCCCCCTCCGGCCTCCACACCAAAACCGGCCGGGAATTAAGGTGAGGAATTGAGGTATTGTGAAGGATCACGTTTTAGCCACTTCGTTTGAGGTGGCTTTTTTTATGCGGAAACAGATGTGCGGATATTTTTCCATGTTTGAATATCCACCTCTATAACAAGCATAAAAAATCCCATCAAGTCCTTTTGGTATTCGATGGGATTTTTCATTGCCTTTAGCCTAACAAATTGTTAAAAAACAATCACTTCCTTGCTGCTTCAAATTCTGCACCGCGTTTCCACTTTGGCCAAGAACCGTTCATAGCCAAAGTATAGCCCAGCCTCAAGCAAACACGCATTTGCTGTACCAAACCTCCCATTGGCCAAGTCGGATCAAATTCGTCTGCGGGTTGGTGGTAGCGCAAAGCCGTGTAAGCGGCTTCCATTTCTTGTGCATATCCGGCTGGCTTGCCGATAAATTGTTTTCCGCTATTTAGGAAAAAGGCTGGAACGCCCATTCGTGCAAAAGACAGTTGATCACTCCGGAAAAACAAACCGGCATTCGGATTTGGATCTGGCGAAACGGTCATGCCCTCCGCAAATGCGGCTTTTCGTAACAAATGCAGCATGTCACTGGTTTCCGCACCAATCCCAGAGAGGTCTTTTGTGCGTCCATGTACGTTCCCTGAGTCCACATTCAGGTTTGCCACAATCTTATTCATTGGAAACGTGGGATGCGAGGCATAATACGCCGATCCCAACAACCCTGATTCTTCAGCAGTAACCGAAAGAAATAAGATAGAGCGTTTGGGCGCAATAGCCGCATTTTTCAAAGCCGTAGCCATCGTTATCATCATGGCTACACCAGAGGCATTGTCCACCGCACCGTTATAAATCATATCGCCATGTTTATCGGGTTTTCCAACGCCCAAATGGTCGTGATGCGACGTAAAAAGAATGGCCTCGTCTGGTTTCTCGGTTCCCGGAAGGACACCAATAACATTGCTTCCGGAAAAATAGCGTAAAGCATATTTCATCTCCGCCGAGACCGTCACGGGTAAGACACGTGGTTTAAAGTTCCGATCCGCCGCTTCAACAAACCATTCCTCCAATGTAGAACCACTGGCTACAGCCAACTTCTCCGCCATTTCCTGCGAAATCCAAGATTTTAGTTCGAGCGGATTGGCCGGAGGTGTGGCAAATTGAATTTGTTCTCTGGCAGCGCCATTACCAACTACCGCAAAAGGATAACTTGCAGTTGGTGTGGTATGAATCAATAAAATACCTTTTGCGCCTTTTCTCCGCGCTTCCTCTTGCTTATACGTCCAGCGACCAAAATAGGTGAGCGTGTCACCTTTAAACCGAGTGGGTTCGTTATCGGTGGGTGGTGGATCGTTGACGAATGAAACAACAATTTTACCACGAACATCTAACCCTTTGTAATCATCCCAATTGCTGCCCGGAGCAACAATACCATAACCCACAAAAACAAGTTCGGCATTAGTTTTTACCGACTCCGCCGCAAGGTCTGTCGAAGCTGTAAAGCCAGTTCCGAAGTCACCGGAGAAGGTTCCATTTGCTCCCGAAAACGTTAGGGGTTTTACAACCGAGGGTGTAGATCCGAGCAGCGGGACTTCTTGAAACCACGAGCCATCTTTTCCGCCCGGCGTCAAGCCAGCCGCCTTAAATTGTTCCGAGATGTAATTTACTGCCCGCTTCTCGCCGTCTGTTCCCGTTCCGCGCCCTTCCATCATATCGTGGCTAAGCGTTCTTAGGTGTTTACGCACCGTTACAGAATCAATGCCCTTTAAGAAATCTACATTATAGACAGTTGTCTCGGTTTCTACGGATACCTTCGGGCCAGAAGAACATGCAGCAAACCATAAACCGATCCATAAGACGAGTGCTTTTTTCATGCGATTATGTGTTTATTTGGTTGAATCAAGGAATATACCGTGTTCCATAAAACAGATCAAGGGAAGTGCGAAGTTTAAAAAGCAGTCCTAAGGATCACGAATTGCGTATTGCGCGAGGTCACTTTGGGATCACCTCTATCTTATAGAATGATGTGTTGTTCAATAATGGCAAGGCGACCCTTAGGAAAATCCACCGGATAACCCAGCCAACATGCTTGGCTACTTTCAGTGAACATGCTTGGCTTTGGCTACGATCAACTAGTTTTCCCTCGTCATATAAAGATGCCACTCCTACGGGGCTTTGTTGTACATTAAAATGTTGAACAAGCCCTTGTAATACTATGATTTATGTAATCCCGTAAGTTCTGACATGACGCTCTTGAGGCCGGAACTGGCTTTTGCAGGCTTCCACTTGATTAACACATAATACACGTTAAATCATTACTATCTTTTTAAGTTAATGGATGGCTAATACAATTTTTTTGATGTTGGATTTATCTTTCCACCCAAGTTCACTGAAAAGAGCATTTTTGCGAGAACAAAATTAAATTAAAAAAATCATATTCTCGAAAAATAAAATCAAATAACCTATTGCTTTCTTATTTCCAAATGTTGTATAATGCCGGAGTTAAACGTAATAGACCCAAAAGATCATGCCCAACAAGCGCAGTCCATATACCAAACGAATCATGTCAATGAACCTAAAAGGGATCATGGTCACGTCTGTACGGTTTTTGGGCAACGATCTAAAGATTGGTTCTAAGGGCTTAAACCTACCTAGATTACGAAGGTATTAACCGGAAATAATCTACTATAAGTGCAAGCCCGCTCTAACCGAGACGGGTTTTTTTGTACCAACAATAAACCAAATAACACATGCACGACATTGCGGCAAGTTCCATACATTGGGGTATGGACAAAAGCCAATATTTATCATACAAAGATATTGCATCGCATTTATTTTTTGGAAGGATATATTTTCGATCCTGACAGGTATTTTATTATCTGAATTATCGAATTAACCCGGCCTTCCAAAAGAGATGTCGGGTTTTTTATTTCTATGAACAGCAACCTTAAACGCCAAATATCATGCGACACAATATAAACTCTCGTCTCCAAGACAACGTGCGGAACCACAAAGAGGAATAGATCGCCCAGCAGGATCCTAAGTCATTGGTGCAATTGGCTCTATGCTATCGAAAAATGTACCTCCGCACTTTCGATGATCGAGGAAATTGAGTAATAGCCTGAAAGAAACGAGCGGAAACAGGTATAAATACTTTTTTTTCGACTTAACACCAGATTTACACAACTTTTTTCATTGGAGAAAACAATGAACTCACAGCGCACAACTATGACAAGAAACCTAATTCTTCTTCATTCAACATGCAAAAATCAATAGAAAACCATGAGTGCCCCAAACAGATACCGGGCAAAGTACAACACGAGGGGTCGCGCCCGCCGCCAGAAAGTGGCTAACAAGCGATTGGCCCGACTTGCCCAACAACAATCAGATTGCGAAATAGACTTGGCTTTACGTCGCTCCGGTGGACTTTTGAATAAGACGATGCTCCATCATTTAGCACGCGGTAAGGCAAAAACACTGGCCTATGATCACCCTCTTTTTGTTCTGAATGAGGTAGATTTATCTCGAAAGTCTTGGCAAAAAGCCACTCATTTGTTGGGTATTTTGTTGTCTAAAGGCATCAAACCGCTGTTAACGCCCGAATTTATCGTGGCCATCTGTAGAGTGGCGCCCTTGAAACAACGTCGTGATCCCAATTTATGGAAGCCTCGCGAAAAGAGTGCATGGAAGTTGTTTACGTCGTTTATTCGGCATACGTTTGTGCAATACGATGTGCCCGAATCCTTTTACAACCTTCTGTATTTTCATCAAACAATAGCGTTGGATGTGGTCTTAACCTTGTTTGATACGGCAGCCAAAGGAGAGAGTATCGCCAATTTGGGTTTGAAAGGCATTGGTGGCGTATATCTTACGCGCCAAATGAGTCACCAACTCATAAACTTACGCTTTTCTAACCTTTGGGAGGCATTGCGCTATGTGCAAATTACTGGGCAAGGCGGCTCACACCAATTGGCGAGTACACTTTGTCGAAAATTTGTGCTGCATCAGGCATTTGTTTTCGAAGCAAAAATGGTGCGCATGTTGGGCTTCTTTGCCCGACAAACCACCGACGATGTGGAACAGTTGGAAAAAATCCTGATATGGCTTCTGGAATGCTTTCCAGATGGGAATGTACCAGACCTTCACCGACGCAGCATCGCATCCCTTCAGCGGGAAATGGATCAATTCCGCCACGACGCACTTTTGGCGAAAAATGCAACGGTGGTAGCCTACCAACCTTCTGGTTGTAAACCCGCAACTTTTCTTGAAGTTGGCGAAGGTGGTTTGCTCCTGAATACGTTTGAATTGGTCGAGATTAGTGGGGACAAACAACTTTTGGCCGAAGGTCGTGCGATGAAAAATTGCGTTTTCACGTATCGGGGCGATGTGCTAAGGGGTGAGGCTTCCATTTGGAGTCTTCGTAAGAACGGAATTCGCCTTGCCACCATAGAGGTGGCTAACCCACTAAAGGTTTTGATGCAGGTTAAACGCAAGTGTAATGCTCCAGCCGACGAAGAAACCAAAAAGTATGTTTTGAAATGGGCAGAACACGAATGTTTGGCAGTCTCCAACTTTGTTTGGTTTTAATGCGGGCATTAATCAAGGTAAGAGAGGGTGTATTCCAAAAATATGCCCTCCTTTTTAACCTTAGTACATGTTCGAATCGAGAAATGCAACGTTAAAGTTTTACACATCTTACTGGTAAAACTAAGCCAATCGTTCGAGTTCTGCAATCCATTTATCAATAGCAGCAATATCGCCATGTTCAATGTGGTCAATCAACTTAGAAATTTGGCTTTTGGTATCGGCTAAGTTGTCTTCTAAGGCAGTATAAGGCACACCGCGTAAGAAACCTTCGCCTTCTAAGCCTGCAACTTTAGCAACATAGTTGCTTGAAATACCTTCTAAGTAATTTTGAACATCTCTAAGTTTAGCTTTTAAGCCTTCTAATATCACAATCTGTTGCCCAAATGAATTTGCCATAATAGTTTCATTTTTTGCTGTTTGAGTTTGAGAATTTGGGGTTGTTTGTCGTGTTTCGTAGCTACCTTTTGCTTTTTCTGAATCTTTGGCGTTACTTTCCTCTTGATTTTGGGAGCTTGGGGCTTCTCGTTGCTCTTTGTAGATACCATTTGCTTTTTCTAAGCCTTTGGTATAACCTTGTTCGTATCCATTGTGGTACTCGCTCATTAAATGGTCGCCACCGGGGAATAGGGATTGGAAAAAGGTTTTGAGGTCAGGCAAAAGGCGCTTGCCTTGATTTGATGTTGCATCTTGAACGCCTTGTTCAAAGCCTGTTTTATAGGAATCTGTTCCAAACATTTTGGTTTCTTTTGGGGTTTCCTTGGTTTTTTTCTGCCGTAAAGGTAAATATATTCATCTTCTTCTAAGACATAACCTTTTGTATTGCCTTCTACATGGGCATCAGTTCTATGGCAATCTTCACATAGTGCAACACAATTATCTAAGCTGTTGTCTTTGCTTACTGAAACTGGATTGATGTGGTGAAACTCAATAAGCACGTCTGCTCTCTCGAAATTTGCACCACATAAACCACAACGTCCTTTTTGTCTGCCAACGGCAAAGTTTTTGGTTATTTCTGAAAATCCTATATCTTCTATGCCGTTTCTAAGCCAAAGGCTTCTTCTGGTAAAAGTTCTATACGTTTAATCTCTATCCCGATGGCTTCGCAACCTTCCAAGGCTATTTTGAGCGCTTGGTCTAAGGAATGCGCCTCTAAGTCGAAATGAATGGAAGCAACTTCATTGCTCATGCTGGGCAAAGCATCGCCCTAGAATTGTGGAAACAGTTGCTCTGCTAAGGCTGGCAAGTTGGGCAAAGTGGCTAAAATAAAGCGAAAACTATATGTATTCATGACTTTTCCTCTAATTGGGAATGTGGACAATCTGCAATAAGCCGCAAGATGCGCTTTGCGTGGTTCTCTGGATTTCTTGGCGTAGAATATACGGTAATGATGCACCCGCTTCCTGATGCTTCTGTGCAATATAAAAAGCCCCACACATGCGCTTGACCACCTGCTTTTTCTACACGCCAACCCAAAGATACGGCGTATTTGAGGGCTTTGCCTATTTCTTTATTGGGGTACTTCGTGAGTGGTCATGGGTAATAAATTGGCTTTTTTCAAACTGCGTTTGGTTGTTTCCGAAAATCCCATATCTTTCCAGATAAAAGTGCTTTATTTGTTTTTTAAAATGGGAACATTGTACCGATGAATATTGGTGTCATCTGTAATCAAGGTTAATTGTTCCGTCTGGGCTTGAATAATTAACATACGGTCAAATGGGTCTCGATGATGGTTCTCCAACATTTTCAAGGCAAATAAGTGGTTTTTTTTAATCGGGAGCAAATGAAAGGCATTTTGGTTCACTTCATCTTGGATCATGGATTCGATAGTATCTTCTCCCAATAGGGGTAATTTTCCTAAATTGGTTTTGATTTCCAATTCCCAAATGGAGGCAAAACTAATGAAGATCACGGATTCTTCTAATGAAATCATGCGTTTTATCGAATCCGAAAGTTTGGTATCGTCATAGCGCCACCAAAGTAAGATGTGTGTATCAAGCAAATACTTCATACCAAATCATCCTCTCTTGACCAAAACGAATTTGGCAATTCATCATTAAAGTTTTCTGGAATCACAACGCCTTTACCCATACCTAAACCCGACCTGCGTTTAGCGTGTACTTTTGCAATAGGTGGTTGCTCGATGAGGGGAGCGACTTTTAGCCAATCCTTATAACTTAACACAACCCAAAGCGGTTGATTGTTCTCATCTACGATAAATTGCTTTTCAATAGTCATATTGTTTGTTTGTTTAGCTTTCTTGCTTTTTCTATACCCGAACCCAAAGTGATGGCTTTGCCTATTTCGTTATTGGGGGTGCTTTATAATAAAAAAATGGAGACTCTTGTCTTGATGTTTTTAGATAAATTCTCTCTATTCATATAAGGCAAGGTTTTTCAAAAGTATCCACCCACTCGTTTTATTTTCTGTTTCGGGGTGTATATATTCCACATATGCAAAACCACAAGACACTTCTGTAGGTTCAACTAGGTCGCCTTCAACTAAAAAAGCATCAGTGCGTGTTGAAAAAGAAGGCTCTTCAAAAAAAGAGGTTTGCTTTTTAACAAAATATGTCCCCGAAATGCTTTCTGTCTTCCAAGCACTAGAAAATTTAATCTGTTCACGATCCCAAAACTTGATTTGAAAACCTTCATTCGAAGGTATCCATTTTAAACTTAATCTTTGTATCCATGCGGTTTTTGCATCAGCGTTTGTAATCGGGTTTTCAGTTCATTGGCAGGCAAATAATCCATTTTAACTTTGGTATTAGCAGAAGGTTGCCCCAATTGGGTATTGATTATGGCATGATATGGCTCAAGGTTTAAAGGCGCATCGTTTTCAGTTCCCATCAACTTGCGGCAATCCATTGAGTTGGCTAAGGTAAACGCCATGCGTAATTTAAGTTGGTCTTTGCTGTCATCGTCTATATCCACCCCTTTAAAAGATTGAGAACTCAGCAACAAATGAATACCAAATGCTGCGCCTCGTCTTACCAAATCATTCACCACTTTGTTCATCTCTATCTTGGTTTGGCGGTCGGTAAACAGTACTTGTACTTCATCAATAATAACAAAAATACGCGGCAAAACGGCATTGGTTTGCCCAAACTGCCTTGCCATCTTGTTAAACTCATTTATCCGTTTTGCGCCTACTTCTATAAATTGTTTGGCACGTTGCGCTAATTCGGTTTGCAGGTGCTGTTAAGCATGAACGCCAACCATTTTATCCGAGCCACCGCCATCAATCAGCGTTTGTACGTTGGGGTGTTGCTTAAAATGTATAAATTCAACGCCTTCTTTAAAATCCATCAATCAAAGCCGAATTTCATTTGGAGCGTATTTTTCGCCTATCTGCAAAATGAGGTTGTTTAAAAAAGTAGATTTCCCTGATTGGCTAACGCCGCCAAGCAATCCGCCATAAACTTTGGTCGTATCGCCCATCGCAAAATACTGTGTTTCTCTGCCTTTTGTGCCAATTGGGATTTCTAAGAAATTGGGTTCTTGGTTTCGGTTTTGTTGCAAAGGTACTTTAAGCCGTTCGATCTGCGCGAGCAATGCTTCTTTCTTTACTTCGGTTGGTTTAAAGCCAAAATGTTGTATGCCTTCCGTAAGTGGCTGTGGGATATTGAAAGGTTGTCCATTTTGTAGCAGTGGCGTTTGCTCAAATCTGATAAAAGGCTTTCGGTGTTGGTTGCTATATATTCAGGATTTTTATGAAGCAACGTAAACACGCCTGCTTTACTTCCATGCGCCACAATTTCGGCAATGTCTTTGTCTTGGCTTTCGGTAAATCCTTTGGGATAATTTGCCATCAACACCCAATAATAAGGTTCGGGTTGCGTATCAGACGCATTAAATTCCTGCAAGGAGTGATAACGAGCGCCTAATATGTTGTCATTTACCTCTCGGATATGGTTTTTTAATGCCGCTACGCCTGCTTTAATCTGTTCTTCGGTATGAAAAAACTGTACCACATCGGTATCTTTCAGTTCCTTCAAAAATTTGAAATGGTTGGCAAGTCCATCATCAAAAACTCGAATTTTTATCTGATTTGGGAATTGGATAAGGCTTTTTAAGACCATTTCCTGCATTTGCAAAAAAGGGAAATCTTCTCCTTTAAACAAAATGCCTTTATTGGGCGAAAGCAAGACGGGAAGGTCTATTCTTTCAAATGTGCCTATTTGCACCGTTTCGGGGAAACTTGCTTTTATGATTTGATGTTTCATAGCAATGACCGCACTTTTTAACAAAAAAAGTTCAAAATTCAAGTTATTCTTTTACATTGCTCAAGACAAAAAAGGAGGCATCTACCATCAAAGATACCTCCTTTAGCTATATAATTGATTCGTTCCTTTGTATTTTCAACACCTCTTCAAATCATCACAGCAACAACAGTTGTGGTTCTTCCAGATACTGTTTTACTTCTGAGAGGAAGGCCGCGCCAACGGCTCCATCTACCACACGGTGATCACAAGAGAGGCTCAACGCCATACGTTTACCCGGAACCACCGTTCCATCTTTCACCACAGGTACATCCCGAATGGTTCCGATGGCCAAAATTGCGGCATTAGGTGGATTAATAATAGCCGTAAACCGTTCTATGCCAAACATCCCCAGATTGCTGGTGGTGAAGGTAGAGCCTTCCCATTCTGTGGGTTCGAGGGTTCGGGCGCGGGCACGACCAGCAAATTCCTGCGTTTCGGCAGCGATTTGCGACAAGCCCTTTTGGTCGGCATTGCGGATAACGGGCGTAACCAAGCCTTCGTCAACAGCCACGGCAATGGCGACATTCACGTAATCGTATTGGCGGATTTCCCCTTCGGACTCCAAGTAAGAAGCATTCACCATTGGATGGTGGCGTAAAGCAACCGCACAAGCCTTGGTGACCAAATCGTTATAGGAGATTTTTGACAATTTCCGCGACTCGGCCAATTTATTCATCTCGGTACGGAAGGCAATGGCACGCTCCATATCGGCATCCACCTGCAAATAAAAATGCGGGGAGGTGAACTTGCTCTCTGCCAATCGCCTTGCAATTGTGCGGCGCATGGGCGTGATTTTTAGCGACTTATACGCCCCAATTCCTAATGCCGGAGCCGCTTTTGGTGCGGGTGTAGTTGCGGGTAATGGTGCAACGGGTTGTATTGCTCTTGTTGCAGGTGCTGGAACCGTAGCGGGTGTTGTAACTGCACCAACGTGTTCTACATCACGCTTTACGATGCGGCCTTCCGGACCACTTCCGGCAATACCCGATAGCGAAACGCCTTTTTCTTCTGCAATTTTACGAGCCAAAGGTGAGGCCTTTATCCGTCCATCATCGTTTGAAGATACAACTGAAGGCATTTCCTGTGTAGTATTTGCGTCCTCCACCACTGGAGCGGCTGTAGATTCTACACCATTCGATTGCCCATATTTGGCCAAGATTGCAGAAAAGTCCTCATTTTCTTTTCCGAGAACAGCAATTAGGCCACCAATGGGAACCGACTCCCCTTCCCCTATCATCCGTTTGAGCAAAACACCATCGTCATAAACTTCAAGATCCATGGTTGCCTTGTCCGTCTCCACTTGGGCCACAACATCGCCAGATTTCACCTTTGCACCTTCTTCCACCAACCAAGCGACCAAGAGACCTTCCTCCATTGTGTCGCTCATTTTGGGCATTTCAACCGCAATAGCCATAAGATTAATTTTTTTGGGGTTAGCAATATTATAAATAGCAGGGATTAACCTCAGTTGGCGTACATCACGGCTTTACAAGCCTTAACGATTTCGTCCACTGTTGGAACCCAGAGTTCGATTAGGTTTTTGGCATAGGGCGCCGGAACATCTTTGTTCGTTACCCGCAAAACAGGCGCATCCAAATGGTCGAAGGCTTCCGCCTGAATGCGATAGGCCACTTCGGACGCAATAGACGCCAACGGATTGCTCTCGTCCACCACCACACAACGGTTGGTTTTCCGAACGGAGTGAAGTACGGTCGGGATGTCCATCGGGCGTATGGTGCGCAAGTCAATGACCTCGGCTTCGTAACCCATTTTTGAAAGTTCCTCGGCGGCGGTCATGACCGTCCAATATGCCTTGTTCCACGTTACGATGGTGACGTGTTTCCCTTCGCGCCCAATCCGTGCCTTGCCAATCGGAATCAAATAGTCTGGATGGTCAGACACTTCGCCTTTCATGCCATACATTACCTCCGACTCCATAAACAGCACCGGATCATCGTCACGGATTGCAGATTTAAGGAGTCCTTTTGCGTCGTCTGGATTAGAGATGGAGATCACCTTGAGACCCGGAACGTTTGCATAAAAGAATTCAAGCGAGTTTGAATGGGTTGCGCCAAGTTGTCCTGCAGAGCCATTTGGCCCACGAAAGACGATGGGGATGCTGTATTGGCCGCCAGACATGTAGCGAATACGGGCGGCATTGGACAAAATCTGATCTGCCGCCACCATGCTAAAGTTCCACGTCATAAACTCAATAATGGGGCGTAATCCCATCATTGCTGCGCCCACACCCAGTCCAGAAAAGCCCGTTTCCGAGATAGGCGAATCTATCACCCGCTTTTCCCCAAAGTGGTCTAACATGCCTTGACTCACCTTATAAGCACCATTGTATTCTGCCACTTCTTCGCCGATAAGGAACACATTTTCGTCGCGCTCCATTTCTTCCCACAACGCCGCACGAAGGGCTTCCCGTAATTGTAATATTGCCATAATACGTTATATTTGAGTTTAAAACCGTTTCGGATGTCCGAATCAGCAGATGAAGGGGTAATCTTGTTGTACATAAACATCCTCCCACATGGTTTCGGTGGGTGGGAATGCACTATTTTCCGCAAAACTCACGCTATCCAACGCAATTTGGTTGATCTCTTCGTCCCACGCATCAATTTCTTCAGCGGTTGCGAGACCCTTGTTTTCGAGGTACAACTTTAGGCGGATAATGGGGTCTTGGTTCTGACGGTTTTCCATTTCCTCTTTTGTACGATACTTCTGTGGGTCGGACATGGAGTGGCCCCGATAGCGGTAGGTACGAATTTCCACAAAGCTTGGTTCGCCTTTCCGTGCCCATTCTACGTGTTGTTTAAGTTGTTTATAGACCTGCAACACATCCATGCCATTAATCAATCCGCAGTGCATTCCATAAGCTTCACCGCGTTTGTATAGTTCGAGTGTAGCCGAGGAGCGATCCACCGCTGTTCCCATGCCATAGATATTGTTTTCGACAATAAACACCACAGGTAAATTATAAAGCCCAGCCAAATTTGCAGCCTCGTGAACCGCTCCTTGTTGTGCCGCGCCATCACCCATAAAGGCCAAGCAGACATTATCCGTGCCTTTATATTTAAGGCCGAAGGCAATTCCAGCACCAACCGGAATTTGCCCACCGACGATGCCGTGGCCGCCGCACATGCCATTTTTTTTATCAAAGAAGTGCATAGAGCCGCCTTTTCCACGAGAATAGCCGTCTATCCGGCCAAACAGTTCGGCCATACAGCCATTAGGGGTCATGCCTAATGCCAAGCCGAGGCCATGATCTCGATAGGCGGTTATCACCTGATCTTCCCCAATGCGCAGGACATGCCGCACAGCAGCCGATATGGCTTCTTGCCCATTATAGAGGTGCAAAAATCCACCAATACGTTGGCGGCCATAGGCTTGCGCCGCACGCTCTTCGAAGCGCCGTTGAAGCATCATATTGCGGTACATATCGCACACGGCTTCGTCGCTCAGCCCCAATGCCCGATGGTCGTTATCGTCAATCGGCGCCAAGTCAATCAGGCGGTCTATACTGTCATAAGCGGTCATAGGAGCAACTCCATTGGTTTTGCCTGTTTCCGAAAGGCCGGTTTCTTGTTTTTTCTTTGCCATGAATCCGGGTTTTAAGGGTAAATGTTCTAAATCAAATCGGGACAATATACGCTATACTTCCGTTTACCTGAAACCTGTTACACAAAAAAACCAACCTTCGGGCGATACAAGCACATTTGGAATCGCTTCCAAACACTGCCTTCACATATCTTTTATTTTTTTCATGTTTCATTTTCACTTCTATAAACAATGGTGTAACTTAAAACTTCATTTTTTCATCGGATCAATCCGTTTACGTTTATGATGAACTATATATGGGCAGGACTCATTATCTTGAGTTTGCTTTTTGCTTTGGGAAAAGACTTCTCCGAAATCAACCAAGATCGGTATCGTAATGGCCAATCGTTACCGGTCTCCTTGCATTTTCCGGAAGGTTATAAGCCCAATCAGGTTAACCAGCCTATTTCGCTTACCATAAAAGCAAACACCTATGCTCAATTCTACGGTATTGAACACAAAGAAGCCTTAGAATACGAAGGAAAAATTCGCAACACGTCTAAAGGTCAAGAGATCAGTTTTGCAGAAGGTGCAACCTTGCCAGAACCCTTGGCCACCATACAGAAGACGACCAACAAGAAAGGCAAAGACCTTCAGGCTTTTGTAGGAAAACTAAATCTGAAAGGAGATTCGGTCGCTTACGCCTCGGTACGATTTCAGCCTGTACGGTTTGTGAAAATGCAGGCAATCACGGCTGCCGCCCTCGAATTTGCGGATACCGCCGTTACCCTTTCGCTAAGTTTAATTGGCGTCATGGCGCTTTGGTTGGGCTTGATGCAAATTGCGAGCAAAGTGGGGCTTCTTGAGGGCTTGGTGAAGGTGGTAGGCCCGCTTTTCCGTCCGCTTTTTCCGGGTGTTCCCAAAGATCATCCGGCAATGGGCATGATTATCCTGAACATGGCCGCCAACATGCTGGGATTGGGTAATGCGGCTACCCCCATGGGCATCAAAGCCATGCACGAGTTGCAAAAACTGAATCCAACGGAGGATACCGCCACCAATGACATGGTTATGTTTTTGGCACTCAACACCTCCAGTGTTCAGGTTGTCCCTCCGGCAACACTTGTTGCACTTATGGGGCTTGCCGTCAATGAATTGTTCTTCACCATTTTATTTGCCACGTTTTTCTCCACCCTATTTGGTATTCTTGCCGCAAAAACGTTGAGCAAACTACCCAAGCACCGAAAAACCGACCCTGGCGTCCGTACCGAAGTCGTAAGTGTGTAGTGTTTTTCCCCATCTAAAATTTGAACCATCATGCGTGACGCATTAGACTTAATAGCCTTATTTGTCCTCCCAACATTGATTGTGGGGATTCCCCTTTACGGCCTCTTCAAAAAAGTGCCTGTTTACGAAGAATTTGTGACAGGCGCAAAGGAAGGTTTCACGATTGCAGTCACCATTATCCCGTATTTGGTTGCTATATTATTTGCGATCGGGATGTTTCGGGCATCTGGTGCTATGGAGGCCATGACGGAAGGATTACGTCCTATTCTTGGGGCTGTGGGCTTTCCGGTTGAGGTACTCCCGATGGCCATTGTGCGTCCTCTTTCGGGTTCTGGCTCTACGGCGGTCCTTGCAGATATGATTAAAGAATTTGGCGCGGACTCGATTTACGTCAAGATGGCAGCCACTATGTTTGGCGCTACCGAGACCACCTTTTATGTAATTGCGGTGTATTTTGGCGCGGTCAGCATCAAAAAAACCCGACATGCAATCTCGGCGGGTCTCATCGCCGACCTTGCCGGAATGATTGCTGCAATTATCATTGTGCGTTGGTTCTTTGGTTAGGTTTTTCCAACAAGGATTACAAGGTGTTAGGTTCGTCCAGCACCTTTTTTTGTGCATTATACACACTCGACTACGTTTATGAATGGCTTTGCAAGAAACAAAAAAGGCTAAAAGACATTCATCGAAAAGTAAAAATCAACATAATTAGACTCCTAAGATGAAACGATTGGTGAAAAAATACCTACATTATTTAGGTTTAGATATACGAAAAGTACAAAAAGGCTCTAAGGAAGACATTGGTACAGACCGTAGGCCCATTGGTCTAATTCATTTTTTCCTGCAAGATGTTTTAAAGCGTGGGTTTTCCCCTCGTGGCATTTTGGATGTGGGTGCAAATCGCGGCGAATGGACACAAATGGCAAAAGCGATTTTTCCACATTCGGACGTCATAATGATCGAGCCACTCGAAGAAATGAAGCCCCTTTTGCAAAAGATCTGCCGGGAAAACCCCGAAATAAAATGGATTCAGGCAGGTGCGGGTGCGAAAAAAGGGGAATTGATCCAAACCGTTTGGAAAGATTATAACGGCTCATCCTTTGTACCTTCCGCTGGAGAATTGGGCTTAGTGCATAAAGAACAACGTATTACACCCGTCTTAGCCATAAACGAGCTTATCGCCGATTATCCGAACTTCCAACCGGACTTGGTTAAAATGGATATTCAGGGATTTGAACTTGAGGCATTAAAAGGGGCAACGGACTTATTCGGAAAGACAGAGCTTTTTATTTTAGAAACCTCGCTTTTCAGCTTCTTGTCAGGCACACAGCCTATTACCCGCGACGTGATCAACTTTATGCACGACGCTGGATATGAATTTTATGACATTACGGAGTTTCTAAGAAGACCTGTGGATGGCGCTTTGGGACAAGTTGATCTGGCTTTTGCACGACAAGATGGCTTTCTAAGACGAAACAAATCATGGGACTAAAGCCAAAACACATTCTTTTGTTTTTAAATGACATAAAAACCATATGAACAATAGACAACCTCGGACATCGCCTTTATAAAGCGTCTCAACCCTCTAATCAACACAAACGCAACTAAAGCATACCACCCGTTTTTATGAAGGTCACTTTTTTCTCACGGATTACCATCATTGGGACAGGCTTAATTGGTGCCTCCCTTGCAAAAGCCTTGCGGGAAAGATACCCGCATCCGCTCGAAATTACGGGCTACGACCGCCCGCAAGTGGTGCAAGAAGCATACGAACTGGGACTTATTGACCGTGTTGCGAACACGTTGGAAGAGGCCGTCCAACACGCTGAATTGGTTTATATTTCAGTTCCGATCCAAAAAATATTGGATATCCTCAGCGAAATTGCCCCTTTTTTGCCTTCTGGAACCTTTGTTACCGATGCGGGGTCGGTCAAGTCACCTATTGTAGCACACGCCAATGCCGTTCTATCCGATGCTAACCCCTTCGTAGGTGGCCACCCTATGGCCGGATCCGAACACAATGGTCCTAAACATGCCGACGCTTTTTTGTTCGAGAATGCCACCTACGTGCTTTGTCCTTCCCCAAAAGCCTTAGAAGATTCTTTTGAGCAAACGTTTGCGCCGCTTATCCAACTGCTTGAGGCAACAGGCGCACGCATTTTGATCTTAGACCCAAAACGCCACGACCGTATTGCGGCTACGGTGAGTCATGTCCCACAGTTGCTGGCCGTTTCACTGATGAACATGGCCGCTGACCGGAACGTACATGATGATGCATTTTTAAAATTGGCGGCAGGTGGCTTCCGAGACATGACGCGCATTGCCTCTTCTGCCTTCCCGATGTGGGAGCAAATTCTATGTGCGAATGCCGGAGAAGTACAAGCCGCACTTACCGAAATGCAGGCACGTTTGGCCCTTATACAACACCAACTTGCAGGCTTAGACGTAGCACCATTACGCGCAAATTTTGAACAAGCACGAGAAGTACGTAATACTATCCCCAAAAACTCCAAGGGCTTTTTGCATCCTTTAGCAGATGTTTATGTTTTTGCACAAGATGTACCCGGCTTTCTTTTTCATCTCACCAAAACCATCTATGATGCAGGCTTAAATATTAAAGATATGGAATTATTAAAAATCCGCGAAGGAACTGGAGGGGCATTCCGGCTTGCTTTTGACGAAGGGAACGAAGCAGACCAAGCCGTAAAAGCCCTTACCCTTGCTGGATATGTAGCGTATAGGTAACTATTCACTTTTAACACCAAAATACAAGCTCGAACCATCACGCACCCTAAAGGACAGCCTGTTATCCGTGCTTACAAAGTTGACAAAAGTGCCAACCTGTGGGAAGTAGAAGTGCTTTCTTATAATGCCAAAACACAACTCGAAACCTTGTATCAGGCTTCAATGCTATCATCCGGCGTTTTCCGGTCGGACCTCACACTCTCATATTCTTACAATCGCTTAGGAGAAATAACCCAAGTGAGCCGTTTTCTTGGGGGGATGCTTGGCACGAAAAATACACCTACAATACCTTAGGTCAGACTACGGCCATACAATCAGACATCAACACCTCCAATAGTCCACGAATAACCCATACCTACAATGCGGCGGGGCAAATCAAGCAAACTTCCTTCCCGCGACTGACCCATTCTGGAACGCTTGGCCTTAACCTCCCCTTCACCTATACGATCCGAGGATGGCTCT
This sequence comes from Rhodothermia bacterium, assembly GCA_017303715.1. Taxonomy (GTDB): domain Bacteria; phylum Bacteroidota; class Rhodothermia; order Rhodothermales; family UBA2364; genus UBA2364. The sequence goes on from JAFLBZ010000005.1 coordinate 196,272, forward strand.
TAAAGATTGGCGATATCTCGAATCCGGCCAATACATCAACAAGTTCCTTATACCCATTCCAAGCCCAATATACCTACAGCCTCACAGGGAATATCACTGAAGCAATTTACCGCAATAGCACAAGCATATTGGGCACGACAACAAGTCCGCAATACAAATACAATTTCCAATACGACAAACTTAATCGTCTAAAAGCGGCAGATTTCACCTCAATCTGTATCTTAGGCTCACGGCGTTGTGGTGCGATAATTGGCGTGGACGATCAAAACGCGACCACCACCTCCTTAACCTTATCCCAGGACTTGGGCAATTTCACCTACGACGCCAACGGCAACCTGCTCTCCCTGCACCGCCGAAACCAATCAGGTAGCACCGAGGACAACTTGGCCTATACCTATTCCCAAAACCGGCTGACCTCTTTAATGGACAATGCCTACAATAACCTTCCCGGATATGCCACCGCTTGGGCAAGTTTCCAATACGATGCCAATGGCAATCTAACCCAAGTGCTTGACGAGGTGGACTACATCCCCCAGTTCAGTGCTATCTACGATGTGCGGAACCTTCCCACCGCCATAAGTCATGTAACGGGTGGCAATGCCAGCTACCGTTACAATGCCGCCGGACAACGGATTTACAAAAATGTGAATGGTACGGTGGAACATTATGTGATGAATGGCAGTGAACCGATTGCGGTGCTTAATGCCGATGGGACGCTCCGTTACTGGATCACTTCCTTTGGGCGTGCCGAGAAAAGCGGCAGTAGCTATGTGGCGTATTACTACCTAAAAGACCACTTGGGCAGTACGCGGGTGGTGATGAAAGAAGATGGCACACGGGTAGAGGGGATAGACTATGACCCATGGGGTGTGATATTAGGTGGGCGAAACTACCAAAATGGTTCTTTGACGAAAGAGCGTTTTACGGGGAAAGAACGCGATGCAGCGTCTGGACTTGACTATTTTATTCCGCTTCGCTCCATCAGTCGGCGGGAGGAATAAAATTCCTCCGCCTCGTGTGGAGCACGTTACTACCATCCGGGCATTGGGCGGTGGCTTTCGGTGGATCCGCTGGCGGAGAAATACCCGAGCTGGTCGCCGTATAACTACACGCTGAACAATCCTGTGAACAACACCGATTCGTCGGGAATGTGTCCTGATGATGATCCGAATTGTTTTGACTCTCAAGTTGTAATAGAAAGAAAAGGATATTCTCAGTTTCGGAGATTTTTGTTTAAAGCACAAGCATTTGTTCATGGAGTTGGAAATGCGATCTTAGATAATGCAACTCCATTCAATTTCCGTTCTCCGATTGGACATGCGTTATATGAAAACGAGCCGGAAGCCTACAATTTGGGGCAAGATGTTGGGGATTCTATTAGTGCAGTCGTTGGTACAGCTGAAACAGTAGTTGGTGTAGTAGAAGCAGGCGCGGGAGCAACTACAACGGTTGGTTCAGGTGGAACAACGGCATTGGTGAGTGTACCGGCAACGGCTCAAGGAGTTGCACTTGCGGGACATGGGCTGAGTACAACACTCAAGGCTATTGAGAATCTGATTGGGCAGAATGGAAGAGTTTATGCAAAGGGAAGTACAAAAGAATCATCTGGAAAAGATTATAAAAAACTGTCTGATAAACAAATTGAAGATGCTGGTATTGATGCCCATGAACTAAAAAAAGATTATTTAGGTAATAATGCTCCTATTTCTAAATATGATCTTTATAAAGATGGTAATAGTGGAACTATTATTATTCTCAAAAAGGGTGGAAAAGGCGCTCCTATTTATACTGGAATACACCTTAAATAACCAAAGAGATGAAACACACCGAAATTAAGTTGATTTTTTCAGTCTTTGGAGACTTTTTTGATCCTCATGAGCTAACCGAGTACTTACAAGTAAAACCTTCTTCTATACACACCAAGGGAAACCCAATTCATGGAAGAAACAATCTATTTTATCAAGAATCGGCGTGGGATTTTACAGTACTTTCCCGTTCATCATTAGACGTAGAAAGTATCACAGAAGAATTTTTATCCATTTTCCTACCTAAAATGGATAAAATTGCTGCTTATACTCAAAAAAACTCATTACGTTCTAAAATTTTTCTTGTAATTAAAATTCAAGAACAGCAAACACCATCTATTTATTTAAATACTAATTTCATCAAGTTTTTAGAACGAATAAAAGCTGAAGTTGATTGTGATTTATTTTATTCATATTAAAGCCATTATTCATCCCAACAGGGCTGGCATAGAAGGCGTTTTCATGCCTGCTCTACTACCTAAAAGACCACTTGGGCAGTACGCGGGTGGTGATGAAGGAAGATGGCACACGGGTAGAAGGCTACGATTTTGAGCCGTGGGGCGGCATTATGCCGGGTCGTAGCTATGCCAGCGGCAGCA